>JBGTCJ010000407.1:0-12366 GCA_041748895.1 Pirellulaceae bacterium | reverse complement strand
TCCATAGTGTAGACGCACCGCTTCCCATCGCAGTAGACGTGGTTCGCCTCTCCCGTAGGCAAGCTTTTGGGGTTTCGGCTAACGTACTCGGTTCGTCACGCCTCACGCCCTTCGGCCCAAATCGTTCGACCATGCCTCGTAGCCAACTTCGTCGTCCCGACGCGAGCCTTTCGCTCGACCACCACCTTCTCGACGCTGATTCACTTCCCCGGTCGCTGAGTAGTCAGACGCTATTTGGGAATGATCAGCCGCTGGAATTGGAGATCGGTTCAGGCAAAGGCCTGTTCATTCAAACCGCTTCGGGGCTACGAAACGAACACAACTTTGTGGGGATCGAGATCGCCAAAAAGTACGCCGCTCATGCCGCGGCCGGACTGGCGCGATTGCAGCGCCGCAACGCAATCATGATTGCCGGCAACGCTGAACCTTTGCTGGCTGGAGCGATTCCTCCCGAGTCGCTGGTTGCTGTCCACATTTATTTTCCAGACCCCTGGTGGAAGAAGCGGCACAAGAAAAGGAGGGTCGTCAATGAAACATCGCTGCAGCACATTCATCAGGCTCTGTTGCCGGGTGGGACGTTCCACTTCTGGACCGATGTGCTTGAATACTTTGAGTCATCACTCGAGATGATCGCGATCGAGCTGCCGTCGTTTGGACCACCGATCCCCGAAGAGTCCGAGCATGCGGAGCACGAGCTCGACTACAAAACGCACTTCGAGCGACGCAGCCGGCAGAATCAAATTCCCGTTTACCGCGTTCGGTTCGAGAAGCCGAACCGTGAGGATGGGTAGTTTGCGGAGCTTGCAGCACTGTCGCTTCCAGAATAATTTGCCAAGTCGTTAAAGTCTTCGCAATCGACGCCCGATAACGACTTGCGGGCGATGGGATTTTGCGGCCGCTGGGCTGTTGGTCTCTTCGTGTGGGGGGCTTCCACACTCGACCCGTTGTTCTTGCCGTCTCACGCATTGCGGTGCGCTGCGAACGTGAACCTCCTCGAGAGGCTCATGGGCGTCGTGCTCGTGCGGGTGGGCTGGCAATCGCAATGGGACCGCTAGGAAGCCTTGGGATGAATCGCAACATTACGAAGCTGGCCGCCTACGTACAACTCGCCTTGGCGATGATGTCCGCGACCGGTTGCACGACAACGCAGCCGTTTTTCGCTCGCGAGTCGCCCGATCTCCAGCACTATTTGGGGGCCGCGACGCGGATCGAGTACCCCGACGTTCATGTCGAGAGCCTCGCCGAGACATCGGAGGCCTTGCCACCGCTATCCCTCGGCAACCACGAGTTTGCCCAGTACTGGGATCTCGAACTCGAAGAGTGCGTCTCGATCGCTCTTCAGAACGCCAAGTTCTTCATCACGACAACGGGAACCGCGGAGATTCGCCAAAACGTCGCCGCTCAGTTCACCAGCGGAACACCCGAGCAGTTTGGCAGCATCTACGACATCGCGATCCAGCAGAGCACCACGCAATCGATTCCGCTGACGATCGACGGGGCGGGAAACCGGATCCTGCCGCGCGGCGTACTTCGCGCCAACCAGGTTGGCGGCGTCGAGGACGCTCTATCGGAGTTTGATGCCCAGGCAAGCGGATTCATCAATTGGGCCAACACCGACCGACCTCGCAACACGGGGCCCAACAATCCGTTCAACCCAGTGTTCTTTCAAGCCCAGGACGTGACGCAGCAGTCGGCTCTGAGCAAGCGTCTGGCCACCGGTGGTGTCGCGACGCTTCGGCAACAGGTGATCTACGGTAGCAACAATGTCGAAGTCGGCCCGATCGCTCGTAGCGTGCGCAGCGACTGGACCGCACTGCTCGAAGCACAGATTCAACATCCCCTGATGCGAAACCGCGGGACGCTGATCAACCGAATCCCCGTCGTCCTCGCGAGTCTCAACGAGGACGTTGCCATCAGTGATTTCGAGATTAACGTCCGCAACCTCGTGCGGGACGTTGAAGTCGCGTACTGGGACCTTTACATCGCCTATCGAAACGTGGCGACGACGATGGTTGGACGCAACAGCTCGCAGGCCACTGCACAATTTGCCCGGCTCGCCCTTGAGGGAGGAACCGGGACCAAACAGGACCTTGCTCAAGCGACCGAACAGTATTTCCAGTTCAAGGGCCAACTCGAATCGGCACTCGCCGGTTCAAATCTCCCCGGCGCTGACCGCCTCGGAGTCTACGGTGCCGAGCGCGTGCTCCGCGAGAAGATTGGGCTCGCGCCCACCGACGGGCGGCTGATCCGTCCCGTGACCGAACCGACGATCGCACGTGTCGAATTCGACTGGGACGAATCGGTCGCTCAGATGTTGTACCTCAGCCCGGAACTACGTCGCGTCAAGACGCGGATCAAACAGAACGAACTCGAACTGATCTCGGCAAAAAATCAGTTGCTGCCAGAGGTCAACCTTTCTCTGCTGTACCGATGGGTCGGGGTCGGCGATACGCTCGGTCCGCCCAGCCGCCGTGATGTCAATTTCCCTGAGCCAGGCTCTTCGGCACTCGGTGAGCTGACCGAAGGCAATTACCAAGAAGCTGCCGTCCGCTTGGACATTCAGCCCACCGCGATCGGTGCCCGCCGAGAGCTTGCACGAATCCGCAACTCGCAGTTACGACTCGCTCAAAACCGAGCCTTCTTGCAAGAGGACGAGCGGTTGATGGTCAGTCAACTCGGCGACGCCATGGCCAAAACGATCAACCACTTTCAACTCGTCTCCACCAACGCTCAGCGATGGCAGGCATCGGAACAGGAGGTGCAAGCAAGATTGGCCGAATACAAAGGCGGCCGAACTCCTGTCAACGTGGTGCTGCAAAGCCAACTGCGACGGGCTCAGGCACAAATCGACTACTACCGTTCGCTCGCCGAATACAACAAGTCGATCAACTACGTCCACTACCTCCGGGGAACTTTGCTGCCCGAAAACAGCATCGAGTTGGCCGAGGGTTCGTGGAACAAGAAAGCTTACTGGGATGCACTCGAACGGGCTCGCGAACGCAGTGCCGGCCGGAAATGGCGATACGGATTCTCGCGACCGGGCGTCGTTCGACAAGGCGAATTGCAAAGCCCCGAAGCGGCTGCCGCGATGGGTCACTCGAGCGGTGCAGGCGGAATCGGCGAATCGCTTCCGCCCGATCCCGCGCTTTGGATCGAGGGTGCAAACCGCATCCATTCGACGCTCGACCTGAATGACGCCATGGAAACTGAGTTCCAACGACATCCGGTCGAAGTCAGTGACACGCCACTGAGCCGTTTGGGGCGTCCATCGGAAATTCTGCAACGGGTTCCCGCTCCCGCCGACCAAAGGCTGCAGTCGCCCAGGTCATCCTCGCCACAAACATCGCAGGGCCAATCCGCTTGGGGTCAATCGGTGCTGGCCGCGCCGCCGGGTAACCAGCGGATGCACTACGTCGAAGATGCTGTGGGCTCAGGTGTCCAATACCCCGGCGTCCAGCAGGGCTACGCCGAGTCGCACCCAGCCACCCAAAGTGTGGGTGACGGCTACGCACCCGAGCCGGTTAGGAAAAAACCTGTCTGGCCCGGCAGATAGCCCAACGCGGGCACAACCACTTTCCGTTGAGGGGCGGAGGCTTGTGGGAAATTGTCGACGCGACGCGCCGTCGGCACCCACAACGATCCCAAGCTCGGCATCGCTCACGCGATGCCGGGTTTTTGGTCGTTTACACCCGTAGCTCAAGCAATCAACTCTTGGATCGCGGTCCCGTGAACATCAGTCAGGCGGAACGGGCGCCCGGCGTAGGTGAATGTCAACCTTTCGTGATCGATCCCCAATTGTTGGAGGATCGTCGCCTGCACGTCGTGGACGTGGATCGGCCGTTGGACTGGATGAAACCCCAACTCATCGGTTTGGCCGATCGTTTGTCCGCCGCGAATGCCACCGCCGTCCATCCACATCGTGAAAGCTTGTGGATGATGGACGCGTCCCATCGAGCGGCCCAACGCGGCGCTGGCCTCAACCATTGGCGTGCGTCCAAACTCGCCTCCCCAAACCACCAGCGTGTCATCGAGAAGCCCGCGTTGCTTAAGGTCCGTGATCAAGGCCGCGGTCGCTTGATCGGTTTGCTTGCAACTTGTTCTCAACCCTCGTTCGACATTGCTGTGATGATCCCACCCACCGTGATAAAGCTGCACAAACCGAACTCCCCTCTCGATCAATCGACGAGCCAGCAGGCAGTTATTGGCGAACGACGGCTGTGCTGGTTCGGCACCGTACATGGCAAGCGTCTCAGCCGACTCGCCCGCCGGGTCAATCAACTCGGGTGCTCTCGCCTGCATCCGGTAAGCCATTTCGTACGCTTCGATTCGCGTCGCGATTTCGGGATCACCGACAACCTCAAGCCGCGCTTGATTCAAACGGCTGATGAGATCGAGTGTGCGTCGTTGAGTTTCGCGCGTCACGCCTGCGGGATTTTGGATGTGCAGGATCGGTTCACCGACCGATCGCAACGGAACCCCCTGGTGTTCACCCGGCAGGAATCCCGCCCCCCACATCGCCGCCCCGCCAGAGAGGTTCTCTCCACTCACCAGCACCACAAATCCAGGCAAGTCATTGGCTTCGCTGCCGATGCCGTAGCTCAGCCAGGCGCCCATCGCCGGTCGACCCGGGAGCCCGCTGCCCGTGTTCATCAGCAGCTGCGCCGGGGCGTGATTGAACTGATCGGTATGCACCGACTTGATGATCGCCAAATCGTCGACCACTGCGGCTGTATGAGGCAGAATTTCCGAAAGCTCAGCCCCACTTTGGCCGTGCCGCGAGAAACCGAAACGTGGCCCCAAAACAGCCGCGTCACTTTGGATGAATGCATAGCGCTGTCCGGCGATTACGGACGGTGGAATCGGCTTCCCCTCGAGCTGACTCAACTTTGGCTTGAAGTCAAAGAGGTCCAGTTGGCTCGGTGCACCGGCCATGAACAAATAGATCACCCGCTTCGCTTTAGCGTGGTGATGCAAACCACCGTCGCGGGGAATCGCCGGGCCACTCGCGCTCGCGCTGCGCACGGCGGACACCCCGATTGATTCGGCCAACAACGAAGCCAACGCGATCTTGCCCACGCCAACGCCGCAGTCGGCAAAAAGTTGGCGGCGGGTCAATGTGTTCGTCAATTGATGTGGAATCGCAGGGGTCATGGCGTTGTGATCGCTTCATCAAGGTTAAGGAGCGCGCGAGCAACCAGCGACCAAGCGTTGCGATTGGGCGCCTCCGCGGGACCATCGGACGACGTCCCCCGGTCGTCCGCCAGGGAATGATAAAATTCGACCACGGCCGTCAACTCATCCTGTGTTGGGGGCCGAACCAGCAGCCGACGAAAAAGTGCCGTCGCCAAGGCGTCAGCGGTCGGAAACCCCTGCGATTCGTTTCCATCGCGCAGCACGGCTTCCGCCAGCGCTCTGGCCATGTCCACGTACATTTGATCGTTCATCAAAGTGAGCGACTGCAATGGCGAGGTGCTGATTTCACGTCGCGGTAGGCAGACCTCTCCCGTCGGACCATCGAAAACCGCGTAGGCGGCGAAAGGTGCGGTTCTTTTGGCGAATGTGTACAACGACCGCCGATAACGATCGCCTCCGGTTGACGGATTCCATGTCTCTCTCCCATACGCCAGTGCGGTGACACTCTCGGGCTGTGGAGGAAACACACTGGGCCCACCATACTCGCGTACCAACAACCCGCTCGCGGCCAACATCGAGTCGCGAATCCGCTCAGCCTCAAGTCTCCGTCGTGGCCCAATCGCCAACAGACGGTTTTCGGGATCGCTCTGCCGAATGACGTCACGATGATGACTGCTTCGACGATAAGCCTGCGACATCACCAAACGCCGATGCAGACGCTTAATGGACCACCCGCCCTCCACCAGATCGGCGGCCAAATGGTCGAGCAGTTCGGGATGAGACGGCGGCTCGCTCTGCGTCCCGTAGTCGCCCGCGGTGTCGACTATCCCTCGGCCGAAAAGTTCTCGCCACGCGCGATCGGCCGTTACGCGTGCGACCAATGGATTGGCCTGGCTGACCAACCACCGAGCTAGTTGCAGCCGATCGCTGGGTGATTCCCCATCAAGGCCGCGGTCCTTGAGCGTTGATGACGCGAACATCTCGGGAATGGCGGGCTCCACGACCTCGCTCGGGCGCAAATACTCGCCGCGAGTGTGCCGATGCGTAACACGCGGATTCTCCGTCCGCTCACGCATGACGAGGGTTCGAACCGATTCGGGCATATCGGCCCTGCGACGTCTGATCGCTTGAAAATCCTCCTCGACTTCCTCTGCCGTCTGCAGAAACCTCCGCTTCAGCTCGTGTGCTTGACTCGCCTGCTCAGTCGCTGGCGCGTCACCTCGAGATGCGACAAACGCCTCGAGTTCCGCATCGATGGGAAGAGCGACCGCATCCCCATCGCGGCCGACCACGGAAAAACGGAAACGGCCCAGCGCCGCCGCGAAGTGACGCTCGAACAGCAACGTGATCTCCAGCGGTTCGTTCGATGCGACTGGCTCCGCAAAGTTGGCGACCCAAGCATTGGCCATCCCTTCGTTGCCCGACGTTGACCAGCCCGTTGAGCCTTCGCCATCGATCACACTCGCGGCGTCGGCCCCGCCGCTACCGACGCTTATCTTTCCGTAGCTGTGCGTTGCGTCGCGCATCGCCAACGCCTTACCGCCAGCCTTGATTTCCAGCTCGCTTAAGAAAAAATCGCCCCGCCGTCCCTCGTAGTAGGCCAATCCCGGACCGCCTGCGGGTAGCGATTCGTGAGGCAATACCTCCAGGCGAATGGCTGTGATCTGTTCGAACCGGCGGGTCAGTTCGGGAGACGGTGCGATACCGAAGCGATAGACGTCGCGTTTGGTGACATCACCCGATGCCAAAATCGATCCATCGTCAAGCAACCGCAACCATGGCATCGTGCTCGACATCTCCGTCGGCCGAATGACCTGCCATGCTGAGGCACGCTGGGTGATTTTGTCGTCCCAACGTTCAAATGCACCGAGCACCTCCGCGGAACCCGTCTGCGGATCCAGCCGGTCAGCGATCCACTCATCCTCAAGTAACCGAATTTCCGACTCGATGGCGGCCCGCTCTTCGACCCAACCACCTTGTTTCAGTTCGAACTCAGGCTCGTCGGCATTGTTTAACAATGCCATCATCGCGAAGTAATCCGTGTACGTGATCGGATCGTACTTGTGAGTGTGGCACTGGGCACATCCGACCGTCAGTCCGAGCCAAACCGTACCGACAGTGGCCACGCGATCGGTCATCGCGTGAAATCGAAACTCGAGCGGGTCGATCCCACCTTCTTCGTTGAGCATCGTGTTGCGATGGAAGCCGGTGGCAACCCAGTCGTCCTCGGACGCATCCGGCAACATGTCCCCCGCCAGCTGACGAATCGAAAATTCATCAAATGGCATGTCCGCACCGATCGCACGGAGAACCCAATCTCGATAAGGCCAGATTGTCCGTGGACGATCTTTCTCATACCCGTTCGTGTCCGCATACCGAGCCAGATCGAGCCAAGGCCGTGCCCAACGTTCGGCATATTCGGGTGTGGCCAAAAGGGCATCGACCAAACGCTCGTAAGCCATTGGCGAGCGATCGTTGACAAAGCGATCGGCTTCTTCGGGCGTCGGTGGGATGCCGACGAGATCGAGATAGACCCGTCGTACGAGTGAATAGCGGTCGGCTGGCGGGGACGGCTCCAATCCAACGTGCGATAGCCGCGCCGTGATCATTCGATCAATCGGGCCAGCGCACGCGGTTCCGTCGGGAACGT
Organism: Pirellulaceae bacterium; assembly: GCA_041748895.1. Lineage (GTDB taxonomy): Bacteria > Planctomycetota > Planctomycetia > Pirellulales > Pirellulaceae > UBA6163. The sequence continues at coordinate 4,583 of JBGTCJ010000407.1, read as the reverse complement.
CGGGAATGCGACGACGCGCTGGCGGCACAAACGTCCAGTGCTCCGTGTACTCGGCCCCGTCGTCAATCCAACGTCCGATCCGATCGAGCTGATCCTCCGTGAGCGGCTGAACCGAATCACCCGGTGGCATCCTGGTTTCAGAATCATGCGAGGTGACTCGCGCCCAAAGTTCGCTGCGACTGCGATCCCCGGGCTCAATCGCTCGGTAACCGCCCAGGTCCTCGGTAGCCCCGGAAAGTAGGTCTAACCTCAACCCGGCCTCACGGACCGCTTCGTCGGGCCCATGACAGGTGAAGCATTGGGAGGCGAGTAGCGGCCGGATATCGCGCTGAAAATCGATTTCTTCCGCACGACTCTCACCACTTACCCACGTGCCCAGCAGCAGAGTGCCAAATAGCAAAAAACTATCGGCGAGGCCAAACTGGACGGTACGCTTCAGGAGGGGGAGCATCGACGATCTGTGTTGGGACAAGGGGATGAACACGTTGCGTCATTGTAGACAATGCGAAGCGGCAAACGAACCTCAAGGGGGGTTAGCCCGACCGCGGGGTGGTTCCTAAGGCGACACGAAAACCTTGACTGCTCGCGAACTTGGCGTTACCCTACAGGGGTCGCGCAAGTTACTGGCGACCGTTTTTCCCGCCTCCCCATCCCACCCCTTGAGAATCGGCCATCTGCGCCTGGAGTGCGTCTGGCTGCCTGATCCGTTTCTCGAAAACCCGACCCGTGACTGACCAGCGGTTCGCTTTCGAACGTTCCGTTTTCCTGCCAGGGCAAGGCCTGTTGCCGAGCCAATCACCGCTGAAAACCTCGGTTTTTGCCGTCGCCGGATCCAATTCGCTCCTTACGGAAAAGTGACGTGACTCTACACGCAATGGCCGTTCCCGCACCTCGTGACGCGGCGCTGAAGTCGCTCGGTCTACTATGCCGATCGCTGCTGATTTTGGTGATCGCTGCTCACATCGCTCCGCCGCAACGTGCGTCGGGTGATGAAACGGTCGCCGCGGCTGCCGAGGTGGGCGACGCAGTGCCCGATTCCAAATCGCTGCGTTTCTCCTTCAGCGGCGCATCCTGGCGAGAAGTGCTGAGTTGGTTAGCTGATGAGTCCGGCATGGCGCTGCATGTGGGTGACGCGCCTCCAGGAAGTTTCACCTACTCGGACCCGAACACCTTTTCGACCAACGAAGCGATCGCGCGAGTAAACCTGTTTCTGATACCTCAAGGCTACGCGGTCGTTCGGCGCGACACGCTGCTCTCGGTCATCAGCCTCGGCGATCCCCGCAGTCTGCAGCAGCTCGATGCTTTGGCAACGCTGGTGCCGGTCGAGGAATTGGAGCAGCGGAGCGATCATGAGGTTGTGAAGTGCATATTTCCGCTCGGGGACATCGCAGCCGATGAGGCGACGACAGAGCTCAGACCGCTAATGCTCATGCAGCAGCCAGTGATCCTACCGCGGTCGAACCAGTTGGTTGTTACCGAAACCGCCATGAAACTCCGCAGTGTGGCAGCGATCTTGCGCGCCATGGAAGCGCCCCAGACGGAGACCGAGGTGGTTCGTCGCTTTGATCTCAAGCACACCGATTTCGATTCCGTCATGATCGTGGCGCGGTCGCACCTGGGCATCGGCGCGACGGGGAGCACCAGTGCCGAATTGAGTCTTTCCAGTGATGCGACGGGCAAGCGAGTTTTTGCCAGTGGATTGACAGAGAGAGTCGATCGGCTCGCTGAACTGCTCACAGTGATCGATGTCCCGGGCGACGCGACCCCGTCCACCGCCTCGATGGTCCTCCGCTCCCACGTCGTCACGGGTGATAACCTTCAGGCCGTCTACGATGTCCTGCAGACGATTCTTGCCGGACGATCGTTGCGTCTGTCGATGCAACCGACCACCAGCAGCATAGTGGCCCTGGCAGATGCGGATTCTCACCAAGAGATTGAGCGGACCATCGAAGAGCTTCAAGCCCCCGCGGTCGAGTTCGCCGTCATCCAGCTCAATTCGCTCGATCCTTACTTTGTGGTCACGTTGATCGGCGAAATGTTTGAAGCACGTCCTCTGCCAACGCCCACCCGTACGTCATCGTCCTCTTCACGTTCCCGAGAAGACCTCCCCGAGCAAACGGCCGCACCCAGGGTCGACGCCGATCCGGGAAATCGGCAATTGTTCGTTCGCGGCACGTCCGAACAGGTCCGACAAATCCGCCAGATGGTGGATAGCCTCGATACGAAATCGTCGGGAGGTGATGCCGTTCGAGTCCTGCCGTTGCCGATGCAAAATCGCCAACAAGTCCTTGAAGCAGCCAGCCAGTTCTGGCGCGGACGCAACCGTTTGCAGATCCTTCCCGCTGGCGATTTCGAACAGGAAGGATTTGACGTGATTGAGCGAGCCATCAACCCGGACCCCCCACTCTCCGCAGGATCTCACACGGATGTGATGTCCAAACCGGATTCCGCCGGCCTACCAAACGTCGATACGAGTGTGAATCAATCGGCTCATGCGATCAAAGCATTGGTCTCGGTCAACGCCGAAGATTCCGACCCACCCCAAATCACGCGGCTCGGGCGTGCCAGTGAGGCTCCGATTCGCAGTCGCTTAATTCCCGAGGGAATTTTGATCGAGTCCGATGACCTCGACGCGCTCGACCAGTTCCAAGATCATTTGATGGAGATCGCCGCGATGCGAAGCCGCTCTCCGTCACCACCGGTCGTCTATTACCTGAAATACGTGAGTGCCGATGATGCGGTGAAAATGCTCGCTGACTTGCTCGATGGCGGCAACTCGCTCGCGGAAACCCCTGCCGGGACATTGATCAATGGCAGTAGCATGGCGATGGCGAGCCGAGGGTACTTCGGCAGTTCTTTGAACAAGCGCGAGGGGATGGTGACGGTAACCGCCGGGACGGCGACGATCGTTTCCGACGCCCGTCTGAACCGTTTGATCGTCCAAGGCACTGCCGATGATGTCGCGCTCATCGAGGGTTACCTCAAAATCATCGACAAGGGGAACAGCCTCAACAGCATCGAAACCTCGGGTCGCTCACGTGTCATCGAGCTTGTCAACTCGAAGGCCTCGGAGGTCGCTGAGGCCGTCAAACAAGCCTTTGCGGGGCGCGTCGCCAGAGAACAGGGCGGTAGTCAAGCCGGTTCACAGCGAACACCCACCGACAGTCGTCAAACGGACAGTCGTCAAACGGATAGTCGCCAGACGGACAGTCGCCAATCGATCAGCGACTTCGACAGACTCAGGAGTACGTCGGCGTCGGGACAACGCGATGTGGTGGAGAAACCGACCCGCGGTAGGCAACCGGAGATGACCGTTGCCGTCCACGAGCCAAGCAACTCGATCATCATCACCGCACCCGATTCGCTATTCTTCGAAGTGGAAAACTTGGTTCGCGCGGTCGATCGGCGTAGCGAGCAGTCGATCGAGGTAATTCCCGCTGCAGCAGGCGTGGATATGGAGAGTATTCTGCGAATGCTCGGAACCGACGGCCGTACCTCCTCTCGCTCGCCATCCTCCTCCTCTTCGTCGTCTTCCTCACGATCATCCGGATCACGCTGATGGCCATCCCCCCTGCCAAATGCTTCCCCGGCGGCGAACAACCGGTTTTTCGGCTAGCAAGAAAATGGGCTCTGGCGTTGGGCCTCTTGATCGCGGTTTCGACAATCCCTACCACCGCCTCAGCCCAAATCGATTGGATTCGGCGTTTGGACGTCAACAACAATGGCTACATCGAGTCGAGCGAAGTGACGGATCGGTCGCGAGCCTACTTCGACCGCTTCGCCCGTGAATCCGGAATCGACCTGTCCCGAACAAATTCCATCAGTCGCTTGGAGGCAGCCTACCAACGGTACAACGAGCTTCGCAAAAAAGCTGAATCGCAAAACTTGAGCGGCATGGTGGCGCCCACCATCAAGGGATTTGGTGCCGAGCCCGATCGTGTGATCTTGCCGGGCTTCGGATCTGCGGAGATCCGCTTTCCCTACACGCCCGAAGACGTCATCCGAGCCGAAGAGATGTTGAGTCGTTACGATCGCAACAATGACGGGTATTTGGATGCGGAAGAGGCACAAAGGGTGCCTTGGACCGATTTGGCCGCGGCCGATAGTGATTTCGATCGGGACGGGCGACTGAGCAAAATCGAATTGGCACAAAGGTACGCGCGCCGAAGAATCTTGCAGCAACGCGAAGCAGTCGCAAAGTCCTCTAGCGACGGCATCCGCTCGGACGCAGTTTCTTCCTCTTCGAGAGAGGATCGCGACTATCGCGATTACCGAGGCTATTCGAGCTCATCCAGCAGTGGCTACGACCGACGCTCCCGCGGTTCCGATCGCGGCAGCCGATCGTTGGCCTACAGTGTCATGGAGCGTTACGACCTCAATAAGAATGGAGCCCTCGAGGCGAGGGAATTGACACGAGCGGGCATCGATACCGGGAAAGCCGATTTCAATCGTGACGGGAAGGTGGACCTGAGTGAATTAGCGGATTACTTGTTCCAGGAGATGGAACGCGAAGGGAACGACCTGTCGGAGCTGCTTCCCACCTGGTTTTTTGAACGCGACCTCAATGGTGATGGTCAAATCGA
>JBGTCJ010000406.1:0-5503 GCA_041748895.1 Pirellulaceae bacterium | reverse complement strand
TTGGCTCGCATCGCTTCCGTCAAGTATTCGTAAGCGTTGCGGTTCTGAAGTCGACATGTCTGGTACAGAAAAGGGGAGCGGCTCAAGGGTTATTTCGGATGCGTCCATGCGACCAGGCAGGTCGAACGTGTGGTCGCTTCGAAACTGAGGATGACCAGCCCTCCCCGGCTGCGCCGACCCTCCCGGGGGGAGGGTGAAGGGTGAAGCGTCGCCTGTGCCTGGGTTGCATGTATCCGGAGTAAGCGGGCATTTCATGCCTTATCGACTAGGCCTCAATCACGCGAGGTTTGTTCACCGACCCATTCGGGAAACTCGAAAAAACTAGGCGTTTGACGCGTCATTTACGGGTTGCGGCTGATCCCCAAGTTACGCAATCAACTCTGCCGTTTCAAGCAAAATCACCGGTACGCGGGAGTACAGTCAGCCGCAGGCAACCGAGCCGATTGCCGCCAAAGGGATGGCGGCTTGCTCGTGCAGCGTTTAGTTTTGGAAAACTCGTTTACGGACCTCGCGACCGGAGCCCAATTTGAAGCCGCCTACGCGAATGATCGCTCGACTATCTGGATCGAGCTTTCGCGATCTTCTTCCGATCGTCATCGTGATCGGGTTGTTCCAGGGTCTCGTTCTCCGCGAGCCTCTGGAACAGTTGGGGGATGTCGTCACGGGACTGTTCCTGGTCGTCCTGGGATTATCACTTTTTGTCCTCGGGCTGGAGTTGGGGCTGTTCCCGCTGGGTGAGCGGATGGCTTACGATTTCGCTCGCAAGGGGAACGTTGCCTTGCTTCTTGCCTTTGCTTTCGCGCTGGGGTTCGGAACCACGTTTGCCGAACCGGCGTTGATCGTCGTGGCGGACAAGGCGGCGGAGCTAGCGGTCATGCCGTCGGGTGGCGAAATTGGGAACGACGGCGACGCGATCGAGCGGATCGAAACGCTTCGTTCACGCCATGCGTTGGGCCTGCGAACGACGGTGGCATTGGCGGTAGGTTTTGCTTTGATGGTCGGTGTGATTCGGATTTTGACGGGGTGGCCCTTGCATCACTTCATCATGGTCGGATACGCCGCGATCCTGTTGTTGACCGTGTTTGCTCCTGATCACATCATCGCTGTTGCCTACGATTCCGGTGGCGTGACGACGTCGACGATCACGGTCCCGCTAACCGCGGCGCTTGGCATCGGGCTCGCATCGAGTATTCGCGGTAGGGACCCGCTGAGCGACGGGTTTGGACTGATCGCGATGGCATCGCTGATGCCGATCCTCTTCGTTTTGGCATGGGGGATCATTCGCCAATGAGTTATGCGCTAACGATCGCAAGAGCGATCGGATCGACGCTCTGGGACGTGTTGCCGATCATCGTCGTCGTTGTCTTTTTTCAGCTAGTGGTGCTTCGCCGCCCGTTCACCAATTTGCCGCGATTGTTGATGGGAACGGTTTGTGTGGTCGTTGGGTTGGCGATTTTCTTGGTTGGCCTTGAATTGGCCTTGTTTCCGCTTGGAGAAGTGATGGCGCGTCAATTGGCGTCAGCGGAGTTTCTCACCGGGTCGTCGGGGTCACTGGAGCAGCGCGCCGATTCGGGGTCCGCGACGACCGTGCCGACGGCGCTGAGTTGGTACCGCTACTACTGGATCTATCTGTTTGCGTTTACGATCGGAGTCGCGACAGCGATTGCCGAGCCGGCATTGATTGCCGTCACGAGCAAGGCGTCGGAAGTTTCGGGGGGCACGATCCAGGCGACGCAACTTCGGATCATCGTCGCTATCGGAGTCGGCGTGGGGGTCGCCGTCGGAACGCTTCGGATTGTGCTTGGCTACCCACTGCCGTATTTCATTTTGCCGGGCTACGTCCTTGTCACGTTGCAAACGGCGTTTACACCCAAGAGCATCATCCCGATCGCCTACGATTCCGGTGGTGTAACAACGTCCACCGTCACGGTTCCGATCGTCGCTGCACTTGGATTGGGGCTCGCCACTCAGATCGATGGCGCCGATCCATTGATCGATGGGTTCGGGCTGATGACGATCAAACGGCCGAGGTGATGAGAGCCGCTCGACAAGCCGGCGCGACGGGCGCGACCATCATTGGCCACGCCCGAGGCGAAGGGATTCGACCTGCAGCGACCTTCTTCGGACTTTCACTCGAATCGCCCCGCGACGTGCTGCTGTTTTTGGTTGAGAAGCACCTCAGTCGCCACATCTTGGAAACGATTCGCGACACGGCCCATTTCGATTGCTCACCGGGTTCCGGCATCGCCTTTCAGTGTGACGTTGAGGACGCCGTCGGCGTGAGTCATCAAATCGAATCACTTCAGAAGATTGTCGAGGAGAAATTGTGAACAACCCCGCCATCGTTCGCGTCCGTGACGTGATGAAACGAGATTTCGATCGCTTCGATGGGATGATGACTGTCAAGGACGCGCTGCTGGCGATGAAACACCCTGAGACTCGTGCTCTGATCATCAACAAACGGGGTGATGACGATGAGTACGGGATGGTGCTGCTTTCGGATATCGCCAAACACGTCCTTGGTGCCGATCGATCTCCCGAGCGGACCAATCTTTACGAAATCATGGCCAAGCCGGTGCTCGCGGTCTCACCGGAAATGAATATCAAGTACTGCGCCCGATTGCTGCAACGTTTTGGGCTAATGCGTGCACCGGTGATCGGCGACGGTGAGGTCCTTGGGATCGTTAGCTACCACGACTTGGTGCTTCGTGGATTGCTGTCGATCCTTCGTTAGCCGGGGTCAGCTGTAGTTCGGCGTGGGAGGCCGGTAGTCGGCGAGTTGGATCGAGCGAAACCACTCGATGGTTTTCGCAAGACCGTCACGAAGCGGCACCTTAGGTTCCCATCCGAGATGTTTCCTCGCCAGCGAAATATCGGGCTGGCGGCGCGTCGGGTCGTCGGCGGGTAGCGGCTTCTCAATCAGCCTCGTCTTCGATTGAGAGAGCTCGATCACGAGTTCTGCCAGCTCGCGAATCGTGAATTCGCCCTCGTTGCCGATGTTGACCGGGCCGACGAACTCTTTGGGTCCGTTCATCATCGCGATGATCGCATCAACCAAATCATCGCGATAGCAAAATGAACGAGTCTGCGATCCATCCCCGAAAATCGTGATCGGCTCGCCCATCAAGGCCTGGCGGATGAAGTTCGAGACGACGCGACCGTCGTACGGGTGCATCCGAGGGCCATACGTGTTGAAGATTCGCACGATTCGGATATCGACACGATTGCTCCGGTGATAATCCATGAAGAGCGTTTCCGCGACCCGTTTCCCCTCATCGTAGCAAGCCCGCGGGCCGATCGGATTGACGCATCCACGGTAGCTTTCGGGTTGCGGGTGCACTTCCGGATCGCCGTAAACCTCACTCGTGCTGGCCTGCAAAATGGTCGCGCCGCAACGCTTCGCGATGCCGAGCATGTTGATCGCGCCGAGCACCGACGTCTTGATCGTTTTGATGGGATTGTATTGATAATGACCCGGGGCGGCCGGACAGGCCATGTTGTAGATTTGGTCGACCTCGAGAAAAATCGGCAGTGTGACGTCGTGGCGAATCAACTCAAAGTTCGGACGCGACAGCAGGTGAGTCACATTGGTCTTTTGGCTCGTGAAAAAGTTGTCCAAACAGATGACATCGTGTCCTTCTTCGACCAATCGCTCGCACAGGTGCGAGCCGAGAAATCCGGCTCCGCCGGTCACGAGAATGCGTTTGATCATCAGTTTCAGGGGGTCACAAAGATTTCGGGTATTTGACGTGGCGGTAGTATAGTCGCGATCAGGTTTCGCGAACGCCACCACTCTTGAGGGAAAGTCCATCCGTGAGCCAGCCACAGTATCGCGTCGAATTGGCCAAGGAATCGTTTGTTTTCTCTGCCGCCCACTTCATCACGTTTGCCGGCGAAATCTGCGAACGAATTCATGGGCACAACTACGCCGTTCGCGTCACTGTCGAAGGTCCGCTGGATGAAAATCGATATGTCGTCGACTTCATCGCCCTTCGCGACAGAGTGCTGGCGATCACCGCGACCCTTGACCACCACGTTCTCCTTCCCCGGGATCACCAGGAGATCCTACTTTCAACCGACGAGCGAGAAACCACGGCGCGGTTTCGTGATCGCCGTTGGGTGTTCCCCAAGGAGGATTGCGTGATCCTGCCGGTGGTCAACACGACCGCCGAGGAGATCGCAAGGGTGATTGCCGAACAGATCCGCGACCAGACAGAAGAGAAGTTTGCTGCGTCGATCCAATGGATCGAAGTCGCGGTCGACGAGAACCAGGGGCAATGGGGGATTTGTCGAATGCCCTGGTGATCGGCGGCTCGTCACGATAACCGTCGAAGCCCGTCTTCGGTCATGGGGTTGGGGATCTCGCTGTCGATCAAGTCGATTCGAGACAGGGTCTCGGCGTCGAGCACGAGATCGATCGCCGAGAGCGCGTCATCGAGTTGTTCGATCGAGGTCACTCCAAAGATGGTTGACGCGACAAAATCGTGTTGACGACTCCAGGCCAAAGCCAGGGCCGTGACGGAAACGCCGATATCCGAGGCGATTTCCATCAATTTCGCGGTTGACTCGAGAGTTCGCGGGTTTACGAATCGCTGAGCCATTTTCTTTTGGCGTTCCGCACCGGTGGTCAAATACTCGGTGAATCGTCCGCCGCGAGGCGGTCCCGATTGGTACTTGCCGGTGAGCACGCCGCCACCCAGGGGACTGTAGGGCAGCAGACTCAGGCCCTCGCGCCGAAGCACCTGAGCCAGCTCGCTTTCGCACCTTCGGTTGATCAGGCTGAAATTGTTTTGCACGGTTTCGAATCGCTCGATCCCATGGACATCGGCCGTCCAGAGACTCTTCATAACCCCCCAACAGGTCTCGTTGCTGCAGCCCAGGACGCGGATTTTGCCGCCCTGCTTAAGCTCGGTCAGTGCGCCGAGCACCTCCTGATACGGGAGCGAATGATCGGGCCAGTGGATTTGGTAGAGATCGATGTAATCGGTCTGTAGTCTCTCGAGCGACTGCTCACAGGAACGGAAAATCTGATGCCGATCGATAAAGCAACGTCCACCTCGAACCGGAGAGCGAAACCAACCGTGTCCGGGACCGGTGATCTTGGTGGCGATGGTGACCGCATCGCGCGGCTTGCTTTTCATCCAACGGCCGAGGATCGATTCGGTCACACCGACCGACTCGGCTTTGGGCGGAACCGGATAGACCTCAGCGGTATCAAAAAAATCGATCCCGGTATCGAACGCGGTATCCAGAATCCGATGCGAAAGGGCTTCGTCGCACTGCAGACCGAAGGTCATCGTACCCATGCAAAAGTCGGTGACGACCAATCCGCTGCTTCCCAAACGACGATATTCCATGGATTCGATTCCTTTTTGATCAAGCCTGGGCTCTAACTGAAAATGGGTCTGGCCCTCTCCGAACACGCCGTTTTTAGAGTAACTCGTCTGTTCGCCAAAGGGTCAGACCCCTTTCAAACGGAGCCTAGATCAAGTGATGGATGTGG
>JBGTCJ010000405.1:0-2340 GCA_041748895.1 Pirellulaceae bacterium | reverse complement strand
CGCCATGGCCGAGGGCTCCCTGGTTTCCTCAGGCTCAGGGAGGTTCGGATTGTCGGGGGGTTGTTCGCTCATGACCCACAGCGTACCGCGGGCTACCGGTCAATTCCAGTGTATAACGCCGGTTTTTCCACAGACTCCTTTTTCCGTAAGCGGCTATGGCAGAGCGAGATAATATCGACGGCTCGATCGACTTCCTCCGTAGTGGAAAACCTCGACAATCCGAAGCGGATCGCCGATTCGACCAGTGACGGCGGGACATTCATTGCCGTGAGCACGTGGCTCGGCCGGCTGCTGCCGCTGGCACAGGCCGAGCCGCTGCTGCACGCGATTGCGTTCAGGTCGAGCGCCATCAGCATCGCCTGTCGATCGGTGCCACGAAGCGACAGGCAGGTCGTCCCCGGCAGGCGCGCGGACGATTCGCCGTGGATCACGACCTGATCGCCCAGTCGTTGGCTGAGCGATTGTTCGAGGCGGTCTCGAAGCCCTGCGATCCGATCGGCCGCCGGAATCGCTTCGGCAATCGCAAGTTCGAGGGCCAAAGCCATACCCACGGCCAACGCAACCGGTTCGGTACCGCCTCGATGGCCGAGTTGTTGTTCGCCACCGATCAGCAGGGGACGTAGTTCGAGACCGGCGCGGAGCAGCAGTCCGCCGATGCCTGCGGGCCCGTGAAACTTGTGCGCCGTGAAAGTGAGTGCAGCGATCCCGCTCTGCGAAAACGAGAACGGTAGCTTGCCGACGACCTGCGTCGCATCGACATGCAGCGGCACGGCGGCTCGGGAGCACAGGCGAGCGAGTTCTTCAATTGGTTGGATCACCCCGGTCTCGTTGTTGGCCGCCATCACGCTGACCAGCGACGGCTGCGAACCCGCGAGCTGAATGATTTCCTCGGCGCGGGCCAGATCGATTCGGCCATCGCTGGAGACCGGAATCGAGGCGACCGGTCGACCGCGCGACGCCTGGGCCGCCGCGGCCGCGACGATGCTCGGATGCTCGATCTGGCTGATCACCAGCCGACCTGCTGGTTCACCGATCCCCAGCAGCGCCAGATTGTTCGATTCGGTCCCTCCACTGGTGAGAATCAATTGGTCGCCGCCTGGCGAATCAAGGTCGGCGCCGAGCACCCTACCGATGCGCGAAATCGCGTCATCGAGCAGAAAGCGGGCACGGCGTCCCAAGCGATGCTGGCTCGACGCGTTGAGCGGACCGCTCGCCCAGCAGGTTGCGATGGCTTCCGCGACGCGAGGGTCCAGCGGGGTCGTCGCGTTGTGATCGAAGTCTATCAAGGCACGCTCCTCGACGCTGGCGAATCGCTTACGTCACGCATCTGCATGAGGTCACCTGTTCGCATGCGTTCACGTATTTGCAACAGGCCAGGGTGGCCGGGGTAGTCCATCAACGCCTCGTCTAGGATTTCTCGCGCGAGTAGCACTTGGCCTGCCGATCGCAGATCTTTGGCCCATCCGAGGTATCCGTCCACGAGTGCGTCGTCGATCGATTGCCGCAGAGGCTGGGGCGCCGCAGCGGCGATCGCTTGCGTGAGAATTTCGGGAACCAGAAGGTACCGATCGCGCTCGGCCAACCGCTGCACCACCGGCCAAAGAATCGCGGCGAGGTCGGGATGCTCCTGGCTCCATTGCTGCCAGAAGGAATCGCTCGTATTGCGATGCCGCACAAACAGTTGATCGTCGAGCAGTTTGGCATGACCCTCAAAAAGGGGAAGCATGCTGCGGCGAAGCTCGACCAAATGCCACTGGGCCGGCGCTCCCGCGGGTACTTGGATCCATCCGGCCGTGCGAAGGTAGGTGACCGTCGTGGATGGCAAAGGGGTTCGGCGAACCGGAGTAATCTGCCACTGCAACCACGGGATTTCAAAGAAGGAGAATTGGCGGCTCTCGAAGTGGGTAGGCGCGAACTCGCGTCCACGGACCGAACCGAACAGCATGACTAGGGCGACCAGAATGACGGAGACCATGCCGCTACTGACCACGATCACGTAGGTTCGGGGTGAGCGTGACCTTCGTGGCCCAGGACTTGCAGGGACGGTTAGGCCACCAAGGATGGCGGGCTGAGGGCTGGTCTTGTTCGAATCTGGCATGGACGGTTAGTGGAAGGGATGCTTGATGAAAGGGCGTTTGATCGAAGTGACGGGGAGCGGTGAGGGTGTGGCGTTCTCAGCGGGCGACGGACCGAACGGGCGATCAATCGTGTCGGTATACTTCCAGGATACCGCCTGTCGAGCCGCCGCCATTTGGCGAAACTAGAATGACTTGGAATCGGGCGTGAGCGTCGCATCATGAGAAGAACGGAATCGATCTCCCTTTCGCCGCCCGCCCGCTG
>JBGTCJ010000404.1:0-8515 GCA_041748895.1 Pirellulaceae bacterium | reverse complement strand
CGGCTGTTGAACAGATTGCCGAAAGTTTGCTCCAGGCGCTCAAGCGTTTTGCCTGACGTCAATGATCCGCCCGTCCTGCATCTGAATAATCCGCTGCGCCCGTTCTGACAGCGCCGTGTCGTGAGTCACGAGCAGCAAGGTCATGCCCTGCCGGTGGACCGTGTCAAACAATTCGAATATCTCCCTCGCGGTCACGGTATCGAGGTTCCCGGTCGGTTCGTCCGCCAACAGCAGGCTCGGGCCATTTGCCAACGCGCGAGCGATGGCCACACGCTGACGCTCACCCACGGACAATTGGCTCGGCCGATGCTTTGCGCGCCGAGACATACCGACGAGGTCGAGCAAGTCGCGGGCGCGAGTGCGACGTTCGCCGGAGGTCAGCGTCGATTCAAACATCGGCAATTGAACGTTTTGCTCCGCGTTGAGTACCGGTACAAGGTGAAAGGCCTGAAAGACGAAACCGAGCTGAGTGGAGCGGAACGTCGCAGCGTCCGACCACTGAGCAAGAGGTTTGCTTTCAAAGCGGATTTCGCCCTCGGTGGGCCGATCGAGACCACCGAGCAAATTCAGTAGCGTTGATTTTCCACATCCGCTCTTGCCAGTCAGGACGACATATTCCCCGCGATGCAAATCCATCGACACCTGGTCGACCGCGGTGACCTGGCCATCCTTGAAGAAGCGAGTCACCCGATCCGCCTGGAGTAGCGGATGCGGCGATGAAAGTTCGGGTGAGGCACGCTCAATCATGCCGCAGCCCTTCGACGGGGGACACGCGAGCGGCGGCCCATGCGGGATAAAGCCCTCCGAGCATTCCTAGCAACAGGGCCATTAACCAGCCCTGCAGCATGATTTGCCAGGAAATGCCGGTGGCGACAAGTCGACCGGCGGAAGGCATTTGCGCCAAGAAGTTTAGCGAGACCACGGCCGCCGCGATGCCGAGTATGGCACCGGCAGTGCTAAGGAGTATTGACTCTCCCAAGATCATTCCGATCACCCGCCGCCGCTTCCATCCCAGTGCCCGAAGCATCGCGATCTCACGCGTTCGCTCAAATACTGCCATCATCATCGTATTGAGCATGCCGATCGACCCGATCATCAGGGCGATCGCCGACGTCAGCCAGGCGAATGACCGAGCGACCCGAATTTCCGTGGAATCTCTTGCGAGTTCAGCGACCGGCGACGCCTCCCAATTGGCGCGTGAGGTCGTGATCCGTTCGGACAAGGCCGACACCGCCTCGGGGTCACGATCCTTTGCGACCACGGCGAATGCGGTTACATCACCCTCGCGAAGCATCAACTCTTGCAAGTCATCGAGCCGCATCACGACCGACCCGCTCTCGAACACATTGGCCGAATCGAAAACGCCAAGAACCTCGTACGCCGAGTCGTCGATCAGTTCAACCCAGTCGCCAACCTTCGCCTTTAACGCGACAGCCAACCGCCTGCCCAGCAGAATGACCCGTCGGTCTGCTGGATAAAATGCACGTCCCTCCGCAATATCCAGTTCTCGCACTGGAGCGCTATCGGGTGGCCAACCCTGAATGACAACGCCCATCATGTCGTCATCGAGCAACGAGACCACATCGATGAGGGAGGGATACACGGCCGACACGCCGTCGATACTCAACAGATCTTCCTTCAGGACCTCCGGCAGAACGCTTGCCGTCATTTGAACGCGTCCCGATTGATGAACCATCAGATCGATCCCGCGCCGTTGATAGAGTTCGAGCAACGAGTTCTCGAAACCTCGCACCACACCGACCAGCGAGACCACCGCTGCGACGGCCAATGCGATGCCGCACAGCGTCAAAAGTGATCGCGTGGGGCGTCCGAGCAGGTTGGCGATGATGAACGTTGAAAACCACATGAGGGAGCATTCTGGCTTTAGTGGGGTCGCGATTCCCTCAGCACCTTGCGGCGGATTTCGCGTACCTCCGATTGAACCGCAGGTGGTAGCTTGGAACCGATCAAATTCGAGCCGCCAAACCAGGCGAGTGGTTCGACCAACATCATCCTTGCCTCAACAATCAATCGATCGGTGGGTTCTTTCAACTGAGTAATCTTGATAAAGAGCCCGCCACCCGGGAACACGCCGTCCTCGACCGGTTGCAAACTCCCGTCGGCGCCACGCTCGAAGCGCTCCCAGGTGGCTCGTAGTTCATCGATCGAATCGAAACGAGCGTCGAACTGCAGTGCCAGCAGGATCGAATCCTCGCTCTGCGTCCAGTAGCTGCGGCTGACCCCTCGAAACTCCACTCGATCAAAAAGTTTGCCGCGAACACGATGGAAAAATTCGCGTTGCGGGTCGCGGGATTCCAACTCCACCCCCGCCGCAGCCAACTCCGAGGCAAGCAATTCGCGCGATGCGGCCTCATCGTCGACAGGTACCAATTGATTGACAAACCGGCTGCTGGAAATCGCATCCAACCTCCCTTCGGCCGCAAAAATAACGGCCACTCGCATCGCAACCCACCCGTCCGACCCTTTCTCGCGCTCCATCCTCAAGGCATGCGGGGCAAATACGGATGGGCTCAGAAATCGGTCCAATGCGTATTTTTCTTCGATCAGCCTCAACAGGCTTGTGTGCTGCTCCGCAGCGGACTGCCCATCCAAAACGGCGGCCGGATCCAAACGCACGATCGCCTCTTGTTTCGGCTCAACCAACTCGCGATAGACGGGATTCAGCGAGAGGTGCACATCCAAATCGGCGTCGACGTGAGATGAGGTTGGGGGAATCGGCTCGGATGATCCTTGGCACTTTGCCCTTGGTAAGGGGATGCTCAAAAGGATCGTCAGCAACATGACGACTCGCGTGCACAGGATGGCCATCTGGGGTTCTCTTGGCGGGACAGCGTTTGCGTTGACGGCGGCAAGCCTAATGACGTGATCGCTTCCCTATGATCGTTATGACCGAAAAGGTTAGCACAGGATGCGGATCCCACGTACCACATCCCGGTCGATTGCGCGAAAAGCGTTTACTGGACGGCCCCAGCAAGTCGATCTCGAGACGAGGTGACGACCCACTGGAGAACAAGGAAGTGCTCCCGATGCCGCTGGTATCCGATCGCTGCATTCATCGCATTGTGTGGACATTGCTGCTCTGCGTCGGATGTAAAATTCCTCAGCCCATCGAGGTTCGCACCCATGTGACGACCGACCCGCAGCCGCTGAAGGACACTTGCCCAATTGTCCAAATGCCCATCGGAGTCGCCACGGCATGCGATGCGAAGGTCGCAATCATTGATATCGACGGCCTGATGGTCAACGCCAATCAGACCGGATTGATGTCGGCTGGAACCAATCCGGTCGAAGAGTTTCGGGCCAAACTGGACTACGCCCGCCGACATCCGGAGCTTAAGGCCATCGTGCTGCGGATTCATTCGGCCGGTGGCGGCGTTACCGCGTGTGACATCATGCACCAAGATCTGAAGCGGTTTCAAGCGTCCACTCAGCGGCCGGTCGTGGCTTGCTTGATGGACGTCGGTGCAGGAGGGGCGTATTACCTAGCCAGCGGCGCGGATTTGATCATCGCCCACCCCACCTCGATCACAGGTGGCTTTGGCGTGATTCTCAATCTGTACAACCTGGAGGACATGATGGCGCAGATGAACATCATTGGTGTACCCGTCAAGGCGGGCGATCGAGTCGATATGGGAACGCCCATCCGAAGCATTCCTGATGAAAGTCGCGTTTTATTGGAGGCTGTCGCCGAACAGTTTCAAGATCGCTTTCGCGCGCGGATCGCCGAGTCTCGGCAATTGGAACTCAGTGGCGAAGAGCCATTTCTCGACGGTCGAATCCTGACCGCCTCGCAGGCAAGGGATCTGAATTTGGTTGACGCGATCGGTTATTTGGATGATGCCATCGCCTTCGCGGGCACTCAGGCAAACGCCCTTTCGGCGCAGCCTGTGGTGCTGCATCGAGCTCGAGATCAAGCGCAGACGATCTACAGCATCACACCCAATCGCCCCATCCAAGGCGACCTTCTGCCGATCGACGTTCCCGGGCTAAGTCGAAGCAAACTTCCGACCTTTCTCTACATGTGGCAACCCGATCCGACCTACGGCGGATGAGTCCCTCCACCTTCCGCCGCCCAACACGGGTTGCACCCGGTCAAGCCGTTGTTGACAAGTAGGATGTTTCTCCCGAGATTGACGGGGCGAACGTTCAGGAATGGGTGCCGATAGCAATGATCAGGTGGAAGTAGAGAACATGACGATTTCGGAAGGGATGGCTACGGAACTTGCGAGCGAGATGGCCATGACCCGGAATTTGCTTGCGAGAATCCCGGATCAAAAACTAGGTTGGCAGCCTACGGACGAGCTCCACACGATCGGCTGGAATGCGGCTCACCTCGTGGAGATCGTCGGTTGGGTTCCCGGCCTGCTGGATCAGGACGCGTTTGACATCGCGCCCGTGGATGGACCGGCCTACGTGACGCCCGAAGCAACGCAAACCCATCAGCTGTTGGAAGCATTCGATGCGCACGCGGCAAGTGCGATCGCCGCACTTCAAGCCGTTGCCGATGGCGTCATGGAGGAATCGTGGTCACTTAAAATGGGCGGGCAGACTCTGTTCACCATGAAGAAGGGCGACTGCCTTCGCAAATGGGTGTTCAGCCATTCGGCGCACCATCGAGGGATCCTGTCGGTTTACTTGAGGATGGCCGGAGTTCCGATGCCATCGATCTACGAGGAATAACAACACGACGGCATCTGATGGTTCTGAATGTATCCGCAGGACCTAGAGGTCTGCCAAAGGACCGTCGGCGCAGTAATCAGGGTTACCGAATGTCTCCAACGGATGGCCCATGCCCTGTGCGATGCTGAGCAGTAACCGGTTGTGCGGCACTTTCTTGTACTTCACCGCTCGTCCCATTTTGAAATCGAGCCCGCCGCCGACGAGCACGAAGGGGATGTTGTCGAGTGTGTGCGAGTTGCCTTCGCCAAGCTCGTTCGTCCAAACGATCGTCGTGTTGTCAAGCATCGACCCGCCTCCACCCGGTTCGGGTGTCTCCGCCAAGCGGGTCGCCAAATAGGCAACCTGCTCACAAAACCAGGTGTTGATCTTCGCTAATTTTTCGACCGCGTCCTCGTTGCTGAATGGCTCGTGAGACAATTGATGGTGTCCCTCTTCGACACCGAGCCACTTCATCTTTGCTCCGCCTACGCTGTTGGTGTACTGCATCGTGGCGATGCGATTGAAGTCAGCAATGAACGCGTTGACCATCAAATCGATCTGCATCTTGCTCAACTGGGGAATGTTGTCATTGACCTCGTCGACATTCTCCGGCAGTTCCGGAACGGCATGCCCCATGTCCTGCTTATCAGCCATCAACTTCCGTTCGCGATCGATCTCCTGTTCCATTTCACGAACCATCGCAGCGTGTTGGGCGAGCAATGTTCGATCCTCGGCGCTGAGCAGCCCCTCGACCCTGCGAAAATCTTCCTGGAGGACGTCGAGCACGCTCGCCAGCGTCTGACGATCCTTGACCTGCCCATACAGCTTGTCAAACATCTGATACGGGTTGTCGATCGGCGTCACGGGCTGGTTGGCGTCGGCGTAGCAGAGCCGCGTCCAGGTGTCGGCGCGATCGGGGACCATCACGCCAAACTCGAGCGAGCCGAAACGGGTCCGCGTCGTCGGTTCGGCCTGCAAAAGGTTCTTGAGGTGTTGATCAAGTGATATCCCTTTGGCCCATCCCGCGGGCGTGTGACTGCCGCCTTGAATGTCACCTGGAAACAGTTCAACACCGGTTAACAAGCAAGCAATGCCTCGCATGTGGTTATCACCGTCACCGCGAATCTTGTCGCAAACACCGTGGAGCGTCAGCGTCTGGTCGCGAAGCGGTTCGAGCGGCTGCAGGATTCGCTTAAAAGTTTCCAGCCGTCCTTCCTCGTCTGGCCAAAACTGGCTCGGGATCGTGCCATTGGGTGTAAAAATGACCACCAATCGCTTTCGCCGCGTGGTCGTTGACGCCCATCCCAGGCTCGACAGGTTCATCAGGAATGGCAGCGCAGCGGCTGTGACTCCCGTGCGGCGGAGAAATGCTCTTCGGCTCTGATGACGACTCATCGACTGGACCTGAATGATGGCGGAGGCGGGCAGGGAATCAACGGTGGGATTTGACTCAGGCGGGGGCTCGAGTAAACCGGGCGGGTCGAACGTGATCGCGTCACGCCGGTCCCCGAGCAATGATCACAGCAATCTCCACAACCAAGTCGCGGACGCTGTAGTTAGTATCGCGGAAACGCATCCTCAGTTCAATCATTCGGTCATCCCCATAAGCACCGACAGGGTGTTTGGCGAAGTGCAGGAACAATTGACCAATGAACGAAGTTTCAACCTCCTCGCTGGAGACCAAAAATTCGACCAATTCGCGAAATCCATTGAATGCCACTCGCTTCCCTCGACGGTCGGTGTATCCCCCTCGGGCGTCAATTGGTTTGCCCCGATCCCATGTGCGAAGACGCCCCACCTCGTCGAACTCTTCGAGCGAGAATCCGAGTGCATTGATGGTCGCATGACAAGCCTGACAGGTTGCCGCGCCGGTCTGTAACTCGACGCGTTGGCGTGTCGTCAGGTCGGGGTGAAGATCGGGGCTGAGGGGAGAGAACGCCTCCGCCGGTGGCCGTAAAATTCGCCCCATCACGTGCCGAGTGAGGAACACGCCCCCGTGGATCGGGGATGTCGCGTCGCCGTAGGCCAATGCGGACATCATCAGCGGATGCGTGATGACCCCCGCACGAACGTCCGAGTCGGACGCCGTGCGGGCAAACCGACCCGCCAAAGGTTCTTCGATGCGTCTCCACGCATCCCCAAAAAATGCTTCGATCCGATCCGAAGAGTAACTCCAATCTGCCGTGATCAATTCTCGGTAATCGCTCTCATTACTCCACACCACATCTTCGATAAAAAGCATCATCGATTCGCGAAGGTCGCTTGCAAGTTCCGCCGTGAAATCCGCGTGGAGGCTGGTGCTTTTGGTGACATCGTCAGCGCGTTGGAGATCGAGCCAGTGGGCAATCGCCGCGTGGGTCTTGGTACGTGCCCTCGGATCGTTGAGCATTCGCAGCGCCCGGTCGCGTAGTTGATCGTCGCGGTCGAGCACTCCCGTCTCGGCCGCTCGGATCAGCGATTCATCAGGCACCGAATCCCACAGGGCAAGCGCCAGGCGACGGGCGCGTTGGAAACTGGACTCGGCCTCGATATCGGTACTCGGGTAGAGAAAACGCGGTGACTTGATCGTCAAGATCACGATCCTGCGAAGAGCCTCTTCCTCGTTAGAGGCCGCCGCCAATTGTGACTCCACAAAACGCTCGAGGATCTCATCGTCGATCGGCCGCCGGTGAGCCACGCTAACCAACTCCGTTGCAAACTGCTTGAGCAGTTCGCCTCGTGCCTCCGCGTCACTCGTTTCTCCCCGGCGCGACTTTAGTTTGCGACGGACAAAAGTCGGCCAAACCTTTGAGGTGATTGCGGCGGCAAACTCGATGGCCCCCTGGGTCGTTGCCTGATCCCACTCTTGGCTGATCGTCGATCCACGTTCGTACCCGGCGCTGCGATCATCGGGCGGCATCGGCGTCTGCAGAGCGAACGCGGTTGGATGACCACCGGGAATCAGAAAACGACTGGGAATGACCTCTTCGACGCCGCCGGGTGGCCTCCAAAGCAACTCGAACGATGCAGGTACAATTCCGGTCTTTCGCTCCCGTTTGTAGAACTCGATCTTCAGCGGGTAGACGCGACCTCCCGCCAATTCGACCGACCTCGAGTACTCCGCTTGATCACCCGATTGAACGTGGTTGTCAAAAAATTTCTGCTCGTCGTCCATGAATTTGACAATGAAGGCGCCCATGCCGCGGACGGTCAATTGGTAGCGCCCTGAGCGTGGCGATAGAAGTCCGCCGTTCCAGTAAATGGCGAATCGCTTCTCGTCGATCCCTTCGGTGGGACTTGCTTCTCCAAAGTCGAAGGCGATCGGAGCGTCGAGCCGTTCCAGCACTTTCTTTTCCTCCTTCCACCCGCTGTGGTCGAAGTAAATGCCCGTCAGACCGCGTTCGTCACCGACCGACCCCTTCCCCATGAAGTGGGCAAAAATATCCGCGAGGCTCTGGTGGTACTGCTCGGCTGTCAGTCGAGCCAACGCCGCTCGCGGTTTGACGTTTCGGGCTTGGGCTTCCTCGCCATAAAACTCGTCAAACACGAAACGGGCCACCGCGAGGGCATCCTCTGCCTCGCACAGTTCGGGCTCCCCCTCGGGCATCGTGGCTGCAACGAGCGACGTCAACTCGTCAAGTGTGCGGTCACCGATCAGCGGCAATTCGTATTCACCTTCGACCCCTTCTCCCCGCTCGCCGTGGCACGAAGCACACTGCGACGCAAAAGTCTGCTTACCCAACTCGTGGAAATTTGGCTCGATCGATCGGCTCGCTTCCGCAGGGTCGACGACAAGCTCCCGCTCGTCGGCCAGTGATCCTGGGGCTCGCATCGCGATCAGGACGATGACAAGCCA
>JBGTCJ010000403.1:0-17134 GCA_041748895.1 Pirellulaceae bacterium | reverse complement strand
AATCCGCTGAGTGTCGCACTGGCCGCCGAGGCCACGTTTGTCGCGCGAAGCATCGATGCCTACGTAACGCATCTTGGCGATACGCTTCGGCGAGCCGCCGAGCACAAGGGTACCTCGCTCGTGGAAGTCTATCAGAACTGCAATGTCTTCAATGATGGAGCCATGGCCTACGCTCAGGAGAAATCGCAACGGGCCGATCATGTGGTCGAACTCGAACATGGCAAGCCGCTGATCTTCGGCAAAAATCGTGACAAGGGGGTTCGGTTGGTGGGTAGCCACTTGGAAGTCGTCAACCTCGCGGATGTTCCCGCCGACGACCTGCTGATTCACGACGAAAAGGACCCAAACCCTTCGATCCAGATGATGCTGGCGAGGATGCGGTACCCTCAAATGCCCGAACCGATCGGGGTGCTTCGTAGCGTGCCGGGAGTCGCCACCTACGATGATCAAATCAACGCGCAGGTTGAGCTGGCAAAGAAACAACGCGGTTTCGGCGACCTGCAGTCACTGATTAGCGGTGGCGATACCTGGGTGGTCCATTAGTGACGCATGAGAACGCCGAAACTGATCACATCGGCGCTCACTCGATTGGTAACCGATGTACCCGGGATCGGCCCCATCGAGGGCACGACGATCGAGCCTTCTCGCGTGTTTTCGAAATAGTGTGCGTAAGCGACGTTGAACGCGACATTGCGGCAGAATTCGTAAGACCCGCCGACGCTCCAGACATGTTCGTAGATCAAGGGAGTCGCGGTGTTGAAAAACGATTCGCTGTCGCGAATGGGATTTTGGTTGTAGGAGTAACCGCTTCGCAACGTCACTCGCTCTCCCAACCGACGTTGCACGCCGACCGCCATCGCAAACACGCTGCTCCAGTCAACTCCGGCTAGGCTTCCGTCGGTGCCGAAGCTTGCAGGATCTCCAAAGCCATCCGCTGCTTGGTAATCGAGGAATCGCGCATCCAATGCGACGAGCCAGTTTTCGTAGGTGGTTAGCGACGTGCCGATCGAAACGATCATGGGAAGGTCAATTTCCGACGTGATGGTTCGCGGCAGACCATTCTCGTCCTCGCCTTGAAACTCAAAGCTTTCCATCCAGGAGGGACTTTTGAATGAGGCTCCGAAGTTCCATCCGTTTTGGCCAATGTAGTAGATCCCGGTCTGAAATCCTCCGCCCCAGTGGTAGTGAGTTGCTCGACCCGAAGGGTAGGTGCCGTCGCCATTGACCGAGGCGAATACAAACGGATCGACGCCGACCTGGCCCAGAGTGATGGTGGGGCCCGCCGCGAAGGACAGGCGCTCCGTTGCGGCAAAGGACAACACGGGCGAGGCCTGCATGAAACATGCCTCAGAATTAACAGCGCCCAAACCGCCTGGCTGCGGAGAGAGCACAGGGTTGGTCGGATCCGCCGGTAGACTCGTTTTGAAGCCAGCCACCGCATTCACGCCGAGTCCGAGTGTGAACCGAGTGTTTGCGATCGGATGTACCCAGCCGATGTTGGGGATGGGAAACGTTCCAGGCTCCGCCTGCGTCGACCCCGCGAACGGTCCAAAGCTAGATTGCACCTCGTGCTGCGTCGTGAGCAGATCCAAGCCCACCTCGAGCTCGCCGTGCCCCAATCCGCTGATTGTCGCGGGATTCCAGTAAAGAGCGCTAATGGCACTCACGGGCGCCGCGGTCGACGCCCCTCCTAGTGAGCGATGAACGGGACCACCTGCCGAGAGAATGGCTCCCTGCGCATGGAGGATGTCGGCGCTGAGCAGCAGACTCAATACGGCAATCCCCGTCTGGGCGAACGGCTTCAACATGATCCTCTCCGTTTTTCGTCGATACGACCCGGTCCATCCATAAACGCGTGTGATATCGACAACCCTGATAATCGACAAAATCGCGCATCCGTCACCATCCAATCGCTACTCCGTTGGTGTCCGACCTGGTTGCAAGGAACCGTTATACCGATTGCAAAGTTTGGGTCGGATACGCGGGCTAGTCTCGAGGACGGCCCGGCATGAACGGGCCTAGCGGCACAACAGAAAGACCCCGAATAAACCCAAGCTCAATCGCCACAAAACAGGCTCCCCACGTCCGATACGCTCAGGATGTCTGAGATGTGGCCTATGCTTCCCGGCACTCTTCGCTTCCAAGTGCCTCCGCGGTGACATGAATGAACGATTGGGGAAAACCGCCGAAATGCGATGGGATGTTTGTCGAATCGACAAGCGCTGAGGAGCTCCGTGCGCAGCGAGTCTGGGGACTCGTCGCCGTGACGTGGTCGACGTGGGTCTTCTTTGCCATCTTTCTCTGGTACCGAGAATACGACGATGCGGCGCGGATTTGCATGGTCGCCTCCGTGTCACTGTTCCTGATCAACATGATTTTTCGCAAAGCCAAAAACTTTCGCGGAATCATGAACCTGAACCTTGCCGGCAGCGCCATTGGACTCTTTTCGGTGTCCATTAGCGATCCGGCAATGCACGGAACGATGCTGTTCTATCCGGTTTCAATCCTCGTCGCGTCGCAGCTTTTGGGTGTGCGGGCGGCTCTCTACTGGTTCTTCGTCAATCTTTTCGCGTTCTCGGCCTTTTTCATTTGTGTCCATGGACTTGATCAAGCCATCTACACATCGAGATTCGACGAACTCGTGTTGTTGCTCGGTGTGGCCGCGTGCGTCTACTTTTGTTGCTATCAGGGCGAAGCGTACTATCGTCAACGCACGGGGACGCTGATCAGGCTGAGCCAGGATCTTGAAGTGAAGAGCCAAAGGTTACAAGTTCTCGCAACCACGGATGCGTTGACCGGACTGACCAACCGATTCCAGTTTCAGGAGCGATTGCGGGAATGTGTGGAGGAGGCCGTTGAGACCTCCACGCCGATGGCGCTTTTCTTGATCGATATGGACGGATTCAAAGAGATCAACGATACGCTCGGGCATCCCGTCGGCGACGAAGCGCTCGTCGCGGTCGCGGAGCGCCTCAATTCAGAATTTGGTGATCGTGCAGAGGTGTCCCGATTGGGAGGTGATGAATTCTGCATGATCGCGAAAGGAATCGCTGGCATGACGGAGGCACAATCGATTGCCGAGCGCGCTTGCGCCCTACTGACACACCGATACTGTTTGCGCGAGGCGGAGTTCCCAATGGGAGCGAGTGTCGGCTATTGCCTCTGCCCTCACCAAGCGAAGACCGACAAGGAGATCCTCGCCTACGCCGACACAGCGATGTTTCACGCGAAGGAACACCGACTCGGACACGCATGCTACGAGCGTGAAATGACGGATCGATTAATCGAGTACCGAACCGTACAGGAAAAGCTATCCTTGGCACTCGAGCGGGACGAATTCTTCCTTGTTTATCAGCCGCAGATCTGTATCAACACTGGCGAGGTGACCGGCGTTGAAGCGCTGCTGCGATGGCGAAATAATGGTGAGGTTGTGTCGCCGATCCGTTTCATCCACGTTTTGGAACGGAGTCGCGAGATCCTACCCGTCAGCAACTGGATCATCCGACAGGCATGTCGCCAGCTCTCCGCATGGGACAAAGAGGGTTACCGCGTCAACGTTTCGGTGAATGTGAGTGCGCTCCAGTTCAACGATCCAGGATTCTATGAATGCATTCTACAATCGGTCGAAGAATTCGGTGTGGATCCCCGCCAACTCGATTTTGAAATCACGGAAGGACTGTTGATCGAAGACGTGGCGACGGCGGCGGCAAAGTTGAATCAGATCAAGCAGTTGGGTTCGAGCGTGAGTATCGACGACTTTGGAACGGGCTACTCGTCTCTGTCCTATCTTAGACAATTGCCGATCGATAGGCTCAAAATCGACCGTGCATTCATCAAAGATATTCCCAACGCTGACGATGGCGTAATCGCGTCGAGCATCATCGTTCTTGCAAAGGCGCTGGGATTAAATGTCCTTGCTGAAGGCGTGGAAACCAATGAGCAACTCGAGTTTCTGAAGTGGCACGATTGTGGCGAATACCAAGGCTATCTTTTTAGTCGACCCATCGCTCCCAACGAGGTCGCCCAGTACTTCAAAACCAAAGTCGATGAATCACCCAATCGCACGACGGTGAAGTGCATTGAGTAATCGGCTCTGGTCAATTGCCGCCACAAATACGTAGCGCTACGAATCAAGACGCTTTGCCAGTGCATCTTCAATGACAATGCGTCGTTCGCCGGTCGGATCGAGAACTTCGGTAAAATCCCACCGAATGCTTCCACGCTCGGGAGTCGGGTTGGTTGAACGGACAGCCCAGTCGGCGACGTCGCCAAGCTGAACTTTTGGTTCGACAGAAATCACCATTCGACGAATCTCGGTTGGCACGTAGAGGTGGTCCTTGCGTGGGACGGCGTGCATCGCACCCACTCTCCAGGCCGCATCCAACGCCAAAGCGGGAATGTTGCCGGTCCACTCACAGTCGGGTACGCCCGAGAGCCTCGCGCGTCGGCTGACCCCACCGATGCGGACCTCTTTCAAACAGTTGAAGGGCCCCGATAGATCGACGTCCTGAGGGCCGCGCATGCAGTATGGGTCTTCGACGCTCGCGTCGGATGCCGACCATGACTCTGCAATCGATTGGACGGAAGACGCTTCCATGCGACTCGATTCCCATGCGAAAGTGAGCGTTGCGCGGGCGCAAAGCACGTCTCTCGAGAGGGTTCGCCCGCCCGCATGAAGCACATCAGAAACCAACCATGCTTGAATCGTTTGCCCTGATTCTTCAACGATGACTCGGACGTTTGGATTCTGGTCGCGCCGGTAACGAACCAATCGCATAAACGAGGTATCTTGAATCGTTGCATGAACGATTCGATGCGAGTCGGGATAGAGCTGCATCGCGGCGCGAATAAAGCAATCGAGAATCCAGGCACCCGGCAAAGTGGGGCATTGTTTGACTTTGTGAAACGGAAGGCACTTCACTTTGGACAGATCCACAGCGACTTCAAGGATTCTCCCTGCTGACGCATCCCGCTGAACAGGAATGGTTCGCAGCCTGTATTCGACGTGCTCGGAGTGGGAAACAGGCACGTTGATGGCGGCAGCGGTACGTCCGGCCATGACGCTTCGGAACAATTTCTGACCGGTTGGTGGATCGATACCGGAAAGACTGCGCGCTTTCGCGAGGGCGCGGTATTCCGTCCCGCGAGTCATTCCGATTCCGTCCCAACCCAACCAGGCAATACTCGACCATCGCATTGCCAAATGGTCCCAGCTGAGTCCAGCCATGCGATCCATGGCCTCGTTGGCCGCACAATAGTCGTGTTGACCATCATTTCCGAAGATGCTGTAGGCAGACGTGAGGATGTGAGCGCAGACCACGCTGCCGAATTGCTCCTGACAACATCGGGTCAAATGTTCGAGTCCAAGTACCTTGACTGCGTACGTTTTGCGGAATTCGGCCAAGCTCCGGTGCTCCAATCGCTTGGACACCTGCACACCTGCACCGTGAATCAGGAGATCAACCTTCCCGTATCGCGATTTAATCTGCTCGATCGCGCTGGCCACCTGTTCGCGATCGGTCACGTCGACCACCTGATATTCGACGTGGCCACCGATCGCGGTAAGCCTCTGGAGTGTGCGGTGAGCTTCCCAACTCGCCTGCGCTAACGCAAAAGCACGCTTCATCTGGACCGGTGCCGCGGACGGGTTCTCACGCATGAACCGCTGGTAAAACTGCTCCTCGGTGGCAACGCTATCCGCGTTCTCGGGACCCGCCTCAGGTGCACTTCGTCCCAGCATAATCACGTGACAACGATGGTCGCTGAGCAAGGCTTCGAGCAACACGGCGGTCACGCCTCTTGCTCCACCCGATGCCAAGATGACGGAGTCCTCGTTCAATCGCACCAAGGGAGTCGCGTCGCCATGGTCCATCGTGGGACGCAGGCGTCTAACCAATCGGACACTCTCGTCGTAAACGACCTCACTTTCTGAGTCCATTAGCGAGCGTTCGACAATCAGATTTTGAATCGCGGTTGCCAACCCGCCTCCGCGCGTACAAATCGATCCGACTCGGGAAGCTGGCATCTCACGATGAATCGACTTCAGAAGCCCCGCAATCGCGCCTGACGACGGATGCACCTGTCCCCGCCAACCTTCAACGACGAGACTCCATAGCTCCAAGGCTCCCTGATCAATCCGCTGAATATTCTGCTTTGCTATTAAAAACAATAACTCACATAAGGAATTGTCGTTGGCAACCGACGACAGCGTTTGCAGAAAATCCCAAGATCTAGGTGTCTGAATGGCAGCAACGATGTCCGGTTTGAATTCAAAGATCTGATTAAGAACCGCTGAACCTTCTCGGATCGCCGACAAGTCGACCGCGACCGCATTGGATGCGTTCAGGCTGGATAAGACGTCGTGCGAAGCCTGACCCACGACCGCTACCAGGTGGCGAGCCGCAAATGCCGATATCCCTGCAACCATCTCGGCAACAAGTTTTGCGTCGGCTGGAACGATAGCAAGAAATGATTCGGATGAAGAGGCCTCCGATATTGCCTGAGTCGCGGTGGCACGCTTTTCGACCCATACCGGCGTGTGAAGTCGACAATCACCGTTGGTTGGACTTCCAGCGGTGGTTGCTTGAGCATCGGCCTTTTTTGAAACGCGCTGCGAATGGCGACTTAGTGCACTGACGAGATTTTCGATCTGCTCTTGAGCCGGTCTACACGTGTGTTCGGTGGTCGCCGGACGATTGCCCAGTTCGAATAATTCGTCGATGGTGGCAATGACGTCCCAACCCTGCTGCTTCGCGAAGCTCCGCTTCGTCAAGCCCACCGCCAACGCGTATTCATCTCCGGCGCCCGTCGATTGTGAACCCGAGGCGCCTGCGGATCGAGCTTCAATCGCCGCCACAATTGCGAAATTCGTTCCGTCAACGTCCCCGCCACGTAGGAGAAGTGAAGCGGACTGAACCGCGGCGCTGAACGAATCGGACCCACAGTCGACGACGAAGTTAGGGCCATTGAGATTGTGCAACAGCGCGGCACGTCCCGCGGCGACATTTGGCATCATGCACTGAAGCGTGTACGCTTTGGAGGGCCGGGCGCGTTGGCAAGCGGCATCAACAGCCTTTAAAAAACGATCGTTTCCGGCGAGGTTGCGGCGTATCCTTTGCGACATCACACGCAGGGTTGCTTCCACACCCCGCTCGGTCTTTCCGTTCATGGCTAAAACAAGGCTCGTCGTGCTCCGCGTAGCCGAGTCGAAATTCGGTACCTTTGAAATGATTTGATTGGTGAGGGTCACTGCCAGTATCTGGCTGATGTCCATATCCTCAGCGAGCTCTGGAAGAATGACAAACTCTTTGGGCAACTTGACGGCGCCGCGGTCGAAGCGAAATCCAGAAGGGGATGCTTGCGTCGGAGACTGGTGGTGGTGAGCCACGATGACCACTTCATCGTCGTCGCTGTCATGGGTCGCTTGACCGATGAGATTGACGCTTTCGCCTGATG
The DNA here is from genome assembly GCA_041748895.1 of Pirellulaceae bacterium. GTDB lineage: Bacteria > Planctomycetota > Planctomycetia > Pirellulales > Pirellulaceae > UBA6163. The sequence continues at coordinate 9,679 of JBGTCJ010000403.1, read as the reverse complement.
CCGGCCGTTGGTAGGCCTCGAGCACCAAGTGAGCGTTGGCGCCACCGAAACCAAACCCGTTGATGGCAATTCGAGAGGTTTTTGAAGTCAAGGAAACCGGTCGACTGGCGACCGCCAGAACGCCGCGCGACTTGATCAGCGCAGGCGATGGCTGCTGAAAACACGCCTGACTGGGAAAGGTCCCCGCTTGAAAGTACTCACATACCGCGATCACCGATGCGGTGCCTGCAGCCCAGCCGGCGTGTCCAATGGTCGCCTTCAGGCTATGGATGGGAATGGGCTTGGAGACATGTTCGCTAAAGAAAGTGCGCAGCGTCTGCAGTTCGGTCGAATCCCCAACCGGCGTCGATGTGCCGTGCCCCTCGATCGCGTCAATCGAAGACGGGGCAATCCCATACCTCTTGTAACACCGCTCCAGCGATCGGATCTGTCCGCTGGATTGTGGAACGTTGGCTGAAGAGCTTCGTCCATCGCTCGAAAGTCCAGATCCTCGCACAATCGCGGAAACGCTCAATCCCATCCGCTCGGCATCGGTGGTTCGTCGTAGCGTGACCACGGCGGCACCCTCGGAAAAGACCACACCATCAGCGTTCGCGTCAAACGGTCGGCATCCCGTTGAGGTCGTCCCCCGGAACTGTGAGAAGAGGCAACTGTTTCCCGGTCCGGGGCAGAAAACACCGCCAGCAATCACCGCATCTGCCTGGTCCGATTCGAGCAATCGCATTCCCAGAGCAACCGAGTACAAAGACGAAGCGCAAGCCGCATCGATCAACGTCACCTGAAGCCCTGGACGGATGATGCGGTCAAAAACTTCCTGGACAGCGTCGTGGGGCGTTCTGCTGGCTGACCGGACCGTGTTCATCCGCTGATCGACAAAATCATCGGTCGGGTCAATTCCAGAATAGTCCAGCGACGAAACCTCGTCCTGGTCCTCAAATCCGTCAGCCGTTGCACCAATCAAGCAGGTTACACGCTCGGCACCCTTGAGAGAGTCGGCACAGGCGGATAGGGCGATGCATAGCAACTTTTGCGTTCGCGTGAATCGATCGAAGACGCGCGGATCGACTTGTGAGGGGACCACAATATCGACATCGTTCACCCGACCACAAAGGTGGGAAGTTGAACGATCGGGGACAAGTGTTGCGCTATAGAAGTCGTCCTGCCAAAACCGATCGATTTCGCGGTAGTCGACAATGCCCGTGCGTCTTTCTCGGATGGTCGCCATCAGTTCCGTGGGCGATCGAGCTCCACCGGGCAAGATGCAGCCTCGGCCAACAATAGCCACCTCCGGAAAAGGGTTAACACTCGCCGGATTCGATTCGGTTGCCGCCTCGATCTCCCGGCCGTTGAGCCGATCGGGATTTCGTACCGGTTCATCGTCGACTGCGCCCAACCGAAGCTTAGTAATCGGAAACTTAGCACTCGAAGGTGATTGTGACTTCGCAATGGGCTCTGGCGAAACCAGCATTTCACTCTTTTCGGGACGACAGACGATCACACCGTCGGGCAGCGATTTTGAAATCAATGCTGCAAGGGATCCCGTCGATCCACAGTCGACGAAGCGAGTCACGCCGGCGCCAACCAGATCGAGGATCGCACCTTTGAGATCGAACGGGCACACAAGTTGACTCGCCAGGATGGCCGGGACATCGTCACCTGGCGTCACGAGCCGACGGCCAATCGGCGAGTAGATCATCTGGGTACACGGATGAAACGGAAGCCGTCTGAGCTGCTCAAGCCAGTGCGCAGCCGCAGCTTGCATCTGCGGATGGTGGAAAGAAGTGGGACTACTGACGTTGGCGGTGCCAACTCCAACATTCTGCAAGTACGATTTCAGCCGGTCCAACTGAGCGCGCGGACCCGACACAATCGTTTGCCGATCGTGATTTCTTCCCGCGACGACCACTTGATCAAGCTCAAGTAGCTTGGCTTCGATTTCGACCCAGTGGCGTTGTGCAAATACGGCGAGAAGACCTCCATCTGGCGGCCCGTGTGTCTCGATCGCTTTCCCACGAAGGCAGACAATTCTGACGCCCGTTGCGAGGTCAAAGCATCCACCGACCCCAAACGCCGCGATCTCGCCGAAACTGTGTCCCATGACGAACCGCGTCGGAAGGGCGGATTCACGCCAAACCGCTGCACCAAGGACGTTCTGCAAATGGATAGCAACCTGCCCGAGTTCGGGAATCGACTCCACGGCCTCAGCCACGTCCTCCGCGGATCCTCGAAGAAAGTCACCCGAATTTTTGCCAATCAATTCATTAACAATTGCGGCACAGTGATCGAGTTCTTCACGAGCCAGCGGGTCACGATTCAGAAAGAATCGAACTCTCTCGCTAAGTAGTCTTGCATCGAAGGCACCTTGGCCTGCGAATACCAGCGCTTCAAATTTGGCGATATCCGGCACGTCAGGGTCCGGTGAGTCGTCGAGACCCACAGCCGAGCGTGGCCTCGTGCTTCCACCAACCGCCGGAATGACCATCGGTTTGGGATAACGCTGCGAAAGATACTTTATCGCCGTGTCGCGTTCCACTGACGTGAAAAGGGAATCGAGTTGAGCTCCCCCTGCGAGGACGCGATGACGAAACGAGTGCTCTCGATGGGGCTCCTCAATCTCCCGCATGGAGTCCATTGCGTCGCGAAGGGGCGACGGCAATGGCATCGGATTTCCCGTTTCCGCGTCGGCGCAAATCAGGTTCTGGAAGCCCGCACCTACCTTTTGCCCACTGCTATCGAGCACGCGATAGCAAAATCTTGCGCTGGCCCGCCCCCAATCCTCGATCGTCATCAGAATAGCAACACGATCACCGAGCTTCATCGATTGAAGGTTACGGGAGTACGCGTCAGCGGTGAATAGATGAACTCGATCGAGAGACTGCTTCACACCGGGAACATCAAACACACGTTCCCCAAACAAAAACGCCTCGCGCGCGGCACATTGAAATTTGAACGATGTGAGAAAGTGATGCCCCCCATACGACATCGTGTCATCAAAGTGAATGGTGTAATCAATTGCGAAGTACGCAGGCATTGTATCTACCCTGAAGACGATGCGACCTTCGTAACGGTCGGCTCACGATCCGATGAGTTCTCTGACGGCATGCCGCATGGGACGCCCATCGGAAATCGCAGAAAATCCATGGTCAACGGCCCACACCGCTCCATTGATGCCTCGTGCCTCATCGCTCACAAGAAAAGCGATTGCATTGGCCAGATCCATCGGGCTGCACAACTCACCATCGGGTGTAATCGACTCCCAATGATCTTGAGTCGACTGTGACTTAGGAAACTTCGAGAGCAAATCGCCGTAGACGGGGCCTCCCACAACACAATTTACGCGAATGCGAAATTGCCCCAATTCACAGGCAAGATACCGAGTAAGCGTTTCAACTGCCGCTTTCACAACCCCTTGGCTTCCCAGACCCTCGATGTATCCCTTTGAACCAACGGCGGACATCGTGATGATCGACCCGCCGCCACCGGATCGCATGATCGGGGTGGCCCGCACGACGCACTGATGGTGCCCGGCCACATTGGTGCGGAACGCGCGATCCCAATCGTCGAGCGTCAGATCCATGAATGGGCCGATACGGCCGTCGGAGGCATTGCAGACAAGGATATCCAGCCGGCCAAAGGCCTGCTCCACGTGAGCCATCATCTGATCGACATGCCGAGGATTGGCGACAGATCCCCAAAGGTGAATGGCAGAGCCACCTCGTTGAATGATCTCGGATGTCGTTTGCTCACCTTGCTCCCTCGAGTGAAAGGAATTGACGATCACGGTCGCGCCTCGCAACGCCAAAACGCTAGCGATCGTGCGGCCGACGCCGCGGCCCGATCCAGTGACCAAGGCAACCTTCCCGGCTAGCGGTTTTGTCGAGGGGCTTGGCTGCGGCGTTGGCTGGATGGTTGGTTGCGGGTCGGGAATCCGCGCAACGTGAGGAGCCGCAGGTCGCCGAGGCTCTGCTTCATGAAGGACGCGAATTGGCGCGTCAGCCAAATCATTCGGCAAACCGTACTCGCGATCGTTCGTATGACGTTGGTCCTGCCCATTGCGACTGAGCAATCCATCAATCCACTTGGTCACATCTTGGATCGTGCGAATCGAGGGATTCCGCTCTTCCAATTCCAGTCGGAGATTGAACTCATCCCCCAGACCCATGACAACTTCTAACCGCTTTACGGAATCGATTCCCAAATCGTTTTCGAGATCAGCTCCAGGCGTTAACAACTCGGTGGGGTATCTGGTCGTCGCGGCAATGGATTTGATGACGCGTGCGAGGGTTTGGTGGCTCATTGGATCCTACTCGAGTGAGTTTTGGCAGGGTTCGGTGCCCACTTTGCTTTGCGTTCGCCTTGGGCAAGAATTGCGCTGGGGGCAAGAATTATTCCTGGGACTGACGGCGTACCCTTTGTGCTCCGGACGCGCTTTGACAGCGAGGGCCCCTTGTATTCAAAAATGCACTTGTTTGAGAATGCCAGTTTGTGAAATGCTCAATTAGGGTCCTCGGCCCACCCGATGGATTTCCGTCTGCTCAACCACGGGTTCGCCATTTACACAGTGGAGCCTGAACGGTCGGCAGGTTTTGGGGAGGCTCTAATAGCCGGGATAGGGATCCGGAAGGGCGGATGCCACCCGACGGGTGGGGCGCCGCGTTACTTCCTTGAATGGATCCACCTGACAATCATCACCGGGTCACACCTTCCTGCTGTTCGCATTCGACATGCTCCTGACCATCACCACGACCCACCAGCGCTCCATCGACCTGAGCTACCTTTTGCACAAGCATCCCGATCGGTTTCAAAGTTTTGGGCTAAGCTTCGGTCAGGTACACGTGTTCTACCCGGAGGTCTCTGACGCCCGCACAACAGCGGCACTGCTACTCGATGTGGATCCGGTGGGGATGGTCCGCGGCAGAAGCCGGGGGCAGCAAAACAATGGGCCGCTTGGACAATATGTCAACGACCGTCCCTATGTTGCTTCGTCGTTGATGAGTGTGGCAATCTCGCAGGTGTTCGGAACGGCAATGGCCGGTCGGTGCAAGGATCGACCGGAGTTGGTCAAGGAGCCGCTTCCGCTGACCGCTTGCCTCGAGGTGCTTCCCGTGCGCGGCGGTGAGGGGCTCGTGCATCGAGTCTTCGAGCCGCTGGGTTATCGCGTCGCGACGACTCGGTATCCGCTGGATGATCAATTCCCTCAATGGGGCCAAAGCCCCTACTTTTCGGTCAGCCTCACCGGAACGAAGACACTCTCCGACATGCTCACACACCTCTATGTCCTGATTCCGGTATTCGACAACCGTCGTCATGGTTGGCCCCAGTGGGTCGGGGAAAAGCACGTTCGCACGCAATCACTTCCTACCGACCGAGGTGTTGTCGTCCGATTTCTGCCGCGGACTGGTCAGCGACAATGAGAATGACCAGACGGCGACCACTGAGGCTTTTGAGCTACTCCACTTTGTTGCCGCAAAGCGTTTGGCGCGGGGACGGCTGACGGTCGTCGATGCGACCAATGTGCAGCCCGAGGCTCGCGGCCCGCTGGTGCAGTTGGCACGGCGGTACCATTGCCTTCCCGTTGCCATTGTGTTGGACCTGCCGGAATCCGTTTGCCAAGAGCGGAACCGCGAGCGTGACGATCGTTCCTTCGGTCCCCATGTCGTCCGACAGCAACGCTCGCAATTGCGAAGATCACTCAAGAACCTGAAGCGGGAAGGCTTTCGCCACGTCTACGTCCTAGAAAGTTTGGACCAAGTGGACGCGGCGGTGATCGAGCGTGTCCCGCTGTGGAACGATCGCGTCGACGACCACGGCCCGTTTGACATCATCGGTGACGTCCACGGGTGCGCCGACGAGCTCGAAGAACTGCTTGAAGGCTTGGGATACGAGAGGACGGCTTGCGCGGATGACGCTTCGTTGTGGGGCGATTGGGTTTATCAGCATCGTAAAGGACGCAAGGCGGTTTTTGTCGGTGACCTCGTTGACCGTGGGCCCCGCAATCTTGATGTGGTGAGGATCGTCCGCGACATGGTCCATCACGGCAGCGGCCTCTGCGTACCTGGCAACCACGACATGAAACTGCTCAAAAAACTCAACGGCCGAGCTGTTCAAATCACCCACGGTCTAGCTGAGACGCTTGCCGAAATCGACGCGATACCAAACGATACGCGTGCTCGCTATTGCAAATCACTCGCCGAGTTTCTCGACGGTCTCGTCAGCCACTTCGTTCTCGACGGTGGTGAGTTGGTCGTTGCTCACGCTGGGATGAAAGAGCAGATGCAGGGGCGTGGTTCAGGCAAGGTCCGAGATTTCGCTCTGTATGGAGAAACGACAGGCGAGATCGACGAGTTTGGTCTGCCGGTCCGGCTGAACTGGGCCGCAGAATACCGAGGTTCGGCAATGGTCGTGTACGGCCACACCCCGGTACCTGACCCAGAGTGGCTCAATCGCACGGTCAATATCGATACGGGCTGTGTCTTCGGCGGGAAGCTCACGGCACTGCGGTATCCCGAGCTGGAGTTTGTCTCGGTACCGGCGAAGCGAACCTACTGTCAGCCCGTCCGGCCCTTCCTGCCCGCTGAGTCTCCGCCCGTTGGACTCACGGCACAGCAGCTTCACGATGATGTACTCGATGCCGAGGATGTGATCGGGAAGCGAATCGTCGCGACTCGCTTGAATCACGGCATCACGATTCGCGAGGAAAATGCAATTGCCGCGCTCGAGGTGATGAGCCGATTTGCCGCTAACCCGAAGTGGCTGATTTATCTGCCGCCGACGATGTCTCCGACCGAAACCTCCAACGAACCGGGTTTGCTGGAACACCCCGCTGAAGCATTCGCGTATTTCCGCGGTCAGGGTGTGCCTCAGGTCGTTTGCGAGGAGAAGCACATGGGGTCACGTGCGGTGGTCGTGATCTGCCGTGACGAAGCAGCGGCCAGGCATCGATTTGGGATCACGGAGGAGGAGTTCGGCATTATTTACACTCGCACCGGACGACGGTTCTTCCATGAGTCGGATTGGGAACGCAAGATCCTCGATCGACTGCGATCGGCCCTCTCGGCAGCAAACTTCTGGGAAACGTTTCATACGTCCTGGGCGTGCTTTGACTGCGAGTTGATGCCATGGTCCGCCAAGGCGCAGGAACTCTTGCAAACACAGTACGCCGCTGTCGGTGCGGCCGGCAGAGCGGCACTGCCAGAGACCGTTGCAGCCGTGGAATCCGCCATGCAACGACTCGCGGGGGAATCGCTGCAACAGGCTGCCGCAGTGCGGCAGCAATTGTTGGATCGCGGCGAATACGTCGAGCGGTTCACCACCGCCTACCGACACTACTGCTGGTCAATCGATTCACTCGACGACTTCGAGCTCGCTCCCTTTCAACTGCTGGCGACTGAGGGAGCGGTACACGTTGATCGCAGCCACGTGTGGCACATGGAAACATTACAGGAAATATGCAGGCACGATCCCAAACTCCTGCGTGCGACCCCATTCAAGGTCATCGACGTCACGGACCCGACGAGCGAGCAGGAAGGGATGGCTTGGTGGACTGAGCTCACGCGACGAGGCGGTGAAGGGATGGTGGTCAAACCGCTCGAGTTCGTAACGCGAGGCAAGAAGGGATTGGTGCAACCGGCGGTGAAATGCAGGGGCGAGGAATACCTGCGAATCATCTACGGTCCTGACTACACTGCTGACGAGCATCTCTGCCGGCTTCGTCAGCGCGGTCTTGGTGCCAAGCGATCGCTGGCGCTACGCGAATTCGCGCTGGGTATCGAAGCTTTGGAACGCTTTGTTCGTCACGAACCACTACGTCGAGTCCACGAATGTGTCTTCGGTGTCTTGGCACTGGAGAGTGAGCCGATCGATCCGAGGCTATAGCCCAATCGAGACAACGCGGGTGCAACACGTCGATCCGCCAACCGCCCAGAAACGCCAACCATGGGTCAGCAGTGACCGGCGCGAGGAGTGTTTCATGCGCAAAATGTCGCCGGCGACGGGAATCCGATCCACAGCGCCGTTGCTTGGTGCGCCCTTTACCCGCCAAAGGGGTCTTCCGATTTCGTTCGATTTGCCTTTGGAGCGACTGAGGTCTTTGCAGAACTTCCGAATGGGTCGATACCGGGGGCAACCCGCTTCTCATCGAATTTTGCTGAGACTGACCGAAGCATGACGTCGGATACATTTGGGAGCTGCTGGAGATTGTTGGACAGCGCTTGGATGAAAGCGTACGGCACGCCCGATGAGACATACAGTTCGGCATGCTCGGCAGAGAGTTGGATGCCGATGTGCTGGTCACCAGAAACGTGCTTCGGTACTGGATCACTACCTTTCGGCTCGACAGAAAGTGTGATGGTGGCAATGCCAGTTTTTGTTGCCGCATCGGCCACCGCGGCGAGTTCTGAGAAGCGTGTGCCATCTGCAACCCATATGACCGCGCGGGTCCCATCGCCGCTGGATGAGAGCGAAACGTTTATCGTTCGAACGAGACTTGGATCGGCAGCCGAGACGTTGGAAGTGCTGGCCATCGCAACCATGACGGAGCAGATGCTTGCCAAAAATTTGCACATTCTTGTTTTCCAAACGGCGTAGTGAAAAGAAAGGAGTGTTTCGCTCGAATCAGGGAGCGGCGGCGTACGGCTGGTGATGGACGGTGCATACCACCAGTGCGACGGTAGCAAGCACAGGCGCGACGGCGACCGCGAGTGCAAAACGCATCGGTGGACCCTCTACAGCGAGAATGATACGAATGCGATGGAGAAGGCGACGAGTGACGAAAGCGACGAGCGAATGCTCCGGCGCGTCTATCTTAAACGTATGACGAGCGTCGGTCGAACGGAAAATTTCTGACGAGGTTGTCGCTTGCGACAATGCGAGCTCGTTTTGCTGCAGTGCTTGTTTCGGCGCTAGACCGGTTGGGCGGCGGGAACCACCAGCATCCGGGGTACGCGCATGTGGGGCGGCTGCTCGAGCACGAACCGGACGCAGCGTGCAATGTCTTCCGGGACGAGCGACCCGCCCGAGAAAATGTAGTCCTTGGCCCCTTGCTCCCATCCACTGTAAAGATTGGTCTCGACTGTCCCCGGAGCGATCGCCGTGACGCCGATACCGCTACCGGCTAGCTCCAGCCTCAGTGCGTCGGAGAAAGCCTCGACCGCAGCCTTGGTGCCGTTGTAGGCAGCCAGTGTTGCTCCCGTCTTCAATCCCGCGATGCTCGAAATGTTGACCAGGTAGCCGCGATCGAGAGGCCGGCAGTGCCGGAGAAAGACGTAACTGGCCCGGAACAGCGCCTCGACGTTTAGTCGTATCATCGAGACCATTTTGTCGAGATCGATCTCTTCGATCTTGCCGACGTGCATCATACCTGCGTTGTTGACGAGGATGTCGGCGCGTCCGAACTGTGAGAGGGCAGTGGCGAGTAACCGGTCGGGCATTGCCGGGTCAGTGACGTCGCCGGCGACGACTACCGCATCACCGATTTCTGTCGCCAAGGCGTCGAGCTTGACCTGATCGCGGGCCACCAAAACGAGCTTTGCTCCCGCCCTGTGTAGCTCGCGGGCCGTCGCCTCTCCAATCCCGCCGCTCGCCCCGGTAACAATGGCGACCGTGTCCTGCAAATCCATCAAATTAGCTCCGCGTGCTTGGGTGCGTCTGCCGTCGAACCGTCGCGATTAGCGGGCGGCGG
>JBGTCJ010000402.1:0-4812 GCA_041748895.1 Pirellulaceae bacterium | reverse complement strand
GATCGCGATCGCTTTGACCTCAGGTTTCTTAGCCGCCTGAGTTGTGATTTTTCCACTATGTAAAATCAGTTGTGCGGCCATTGTAATCTCTTATTCAAAATGTTGATTTGTTTGATGTTGGTCACTGATAATTTGAAGCATCAAGCCATCCGGAGAAAAGCTTCGTAAGTAATGGCATCACAGCCCAGGCGAGTGTGACGACGACGAAAATGTTGACGATAGCGACGACTAAAAGTTGGGGTAGTGAGCCGAGGAACTGCGGAAGGACTCTCGACCAGAGCAAGACCGAGGGAAAGACGCCGAGCCAAGTGATGATCGCCATTTTCCAGCGAGGAGGTCCTCGTTTCGAGTCTTGAAAGAAGGCTTCCAATCCATGCAGTCGGCGAACGATGGAGTCGCCGATCACGAGATCGGAGACCTGTTGCTGCCACTGACGGAAGATCTCCGAATCGTAAAATCGGTGACTTGCCTCCTCGCTCTCAAAAGATCGAAGTATGCCGTATTCGCATCCATTACTTCCCGGAACGGGCCCAATCAAGTGCACACCGGTGGTACCTGGCTCGCCCAACGACTCACGGGCAAACTTGCGCAAAGCGTACGCGAACTCCTCTGCGCACTCCGGTTTAACTTGCCGCGTCACGGCAACGTGAACTGCCTTCATGGATGACTCCCCGTGACTCTTTGAATGGTGTGCTTTCGAATCCAAAGTACGCTACGCAAGATTGCTGTCCCGTTAGCAATCACTTCAGAACTTTGCGGGCGGGAGGAGCTTTGTGAACCATCGTGTAGGCGTACTCAATTCCGACGCCGTACCCGCCGCCATGCTCACGGAATATATTCATCAATGCGTCGTAATGCGTCTTGTCGACCCAGTCGCGTTGGAACTCAAGCACCGTGGCGACGGTAGTCGTTCGCACCGCTCCGGCCTGAACCATTCGCGATAAAGCCGCTTCATGGGCGGCCAGTGACGTACCGGCACACGCATCATCCACTACATAGATATTGTACCCTTCGGCCAGCATGTTAAGCGTTGGCCAGGTGATGCATACCTCCGTCCAGAGTCCGGAAAGGATAATGTTCTTCTTGCCGGTCGCCTTGATGGCATCTCGAAACGCTTGCGTGTCCCAAGAATTCATGCCGGTTCGTTCTATTGGCGTGTGCTCTGGGAAGATATCAAGTAATTGCGGCCAAGTCTGTCCGCTGAACGACTCAGTTTCCACCGTCGTGATGATGGTCGGAATGCCAAACTCCTTTGCCCCCTTGGCGAGCATCAGAACATTATTGACAAGCAGTTGCCGGTCGATGCCGCTGCTGGCGCCAAACGACATCTGAGGTTGAAGGTCAATGAAGGCAAGGGCGCAATTATCTTTGGTCAACAGGCCGCCGTCGGTTTCGGGAAGGATATTTGCCATGATCGAATTCTCCTGAAATTAAGTTTGGGAAGTAACATCCTGCCACCATCTGACAATCAGATCGAATTGGCATGAATTTTTTGTGGTGGCACCGTGCAGCTAACGCTCGGAAGTGCCGGGACTACGTACACATTTCTGGGCCAGTTCGAGATGTCTCCTCAACGGCATCCTGGGCCAGATGATCGAGCCACGGTGGTCGGATCAGACGCGAAGCCGGCCTGCAATACGTTCGGCGATCATGATCGTCGTGACGTTGGTAGGTACCGAGGGAATGTCGGGGATGATTGAGGCATCGACGACGTGCAGGTCATCGACTCCGCGCACCTTGCCCCACGCATCGACGACCGCCGCCTCATCGTCGTCGCGCCCCATTGGGACCGTCGACGTCGGGTGCGAGTAAGTCGAAATGTTTGTTCGGATGTGGTGTCGCAGCTGATCGTCTGTGACCGGTTGGTTTGGGAAGATTTCGCTATCGATCATCTCGACAAACGGTTCGCTCTTTGCGATGGCACGCGTGAGATGGACCACTTCGATCATGCGATCCATATCGATCGGATCATCCAAGAAATTATAATGGATTCGTGGCGCGATACGGGGATCGCGAGAAGCGAGTTGGAGCCAGCCGATTGAGCGAGGCAGCACCAATGCCGACGCCAGAACGATAGCGCCGCCTGTGGGACTGTTCCGGGGGTCAAAAAAGTGCGTGGCGGAAATCTGAAGATACATTGGCTACACCCAAACTACGGGCCGGCCACTCGAGAGAGTGTGGTTTGCGAAGTCGCTCGACCCCGCTCACTTGTACTGAGCGTGAGTGGTGGACACAACCGATATCAAGGCCTGAGCAAATCGAGTAGTCCGCACGGGTGATAGCCACCCGTGTGGTCGTCAGTCGAATAGATGTGAAGGTAGGGCATCGAGCGCAAATTGATGACGCTGGGGTAGTTGCGCAGATAGTCGTAAAGCGCCGCACGGCCTTCCAGGCGGCGGGGTGAGCCTTCGGGCGCAAACGGAAACTCGGCGACAACATCGTCGGCACTGAGCAGCGACCAAGCTTTGATGTCCTTGGCAAAAAAACATTAAGGCTGTGACGCAGGAGCTCGCCCGCGGAAGGATGGTTGCATCACTTGATGCTCCTTGGCTTCATTCCGTACGTGCTTCCTAACTTTCTCTTTTAGATAACAGCACTGGTTTCGATAGCGCAACACCGCGTGGCGTCGACGGTTGCTTGTTGGCGAAAGCTGCTTCCCGCAACAGGCAATGCAGCCGATCATCGCCTATGCGAGACACATCGGGATGGGGGCTTCATCGCAGGCCACCGCTGATGGCCCAGAGCTCGCCGCTGACCCAGTCGGCCTGCTTCGAAGCGAGATGCAGCACGGTCCCCGCGACATCGTCGGGCTGTCCGATCCGCCCCAGTGGCGTCTGCGCTTCTATCATCTTGCGTACAGGGCTTTCTGGATCGGCCGTGCCGAAAACCTCGCTCCCCTCGGTGATTACGAGACCGGGGTTCACTGCATTGACACGGATCTTGCGAGGCCCGAGTTCGACGGCGAGCACGCGGGTGATCACATCCACAGCGCCCTTCGTGCCGGCGTACACCGCGTTGTTCGGCATCGGGAAGGTGCTCGCCACGCTGCTGATGTTGATGATGGACCCGCCGTTCGGGCCGAAGAGGGGCGCCGCCTCGCGGCACGCCAGCAGCAGGCCCAGGACATTGATGTTGTACTGTCGGTGGAACTCCGCGGCCGTCACCTCCGCCAGAGAACCGAAGCCGTACACGCCGGCGTTGTTGACGAGGACATGGAGCGTACCGAAACGACGTTTCGTCTCGGCGAAGAGGCGAATCACGTCCTGCTCCCCCGTCAGGCTGGCTTGCACGGCGATCGCGATACCGCCCGCCGCCTCGATATCAGCGACGACGCGTTCGGCGCCAGCCTTGCTGCTTGCGTAGTTAACTACCACCTTAGCTCCCGCGCGGCCAAAGGCGCGGGCGATCGCGGCGCCAATACCTTTGCTGGCACCGGTGACCACCACGACCTGATCAGCGAAATCCGACATAATCATCTCCTTTGTTGACGGGGTTTCAGTATTCCGATGCCCGGTGCGGTTCATCGTGGCTCCTCTTTCGAGCCGACGAGTTTTGCGAAATCGCTCGCTCCCGCTAACAAGTACTAAGCGTGAGGGGTGCACACGGCCGTTATCACGGCATGAGTAGGTCGAGTGAACCGGACTGGTGGTAGTCACCCGTGCGTCTCACCCCGGCGGGGTTGGCTCGTCCGGCAACGGAACGAACTCCTTCGCATCACTCGGGATGATCGGGAAACGACGATTCCTCCAATCCTCTTTGGCTTGCGCCAATCGTTCCCTGGAAGATGACACAAAGTTCCAGTAGATGTAGCGAGGCCCGTCCATCACCGCGCCTCCGAGGATCATCAATCGCACATCATCGTGGGCCACGACTGTCACATCGTCACCGGGGCAAAGGATGAGCATTTGCTGCGGTGGAAAGCGGACACCCCCGACCTCGATGTGACCAACAGGCGTGTAGATCGCCCGTTCCTCGGTGGTCGCGGGGATGCCGAGCTTCGCGCCAGGCTTCATGCAAGCGTCAACGTACAGAGCGGGCCACTGCGTGACCACAGGCGAATGCACACCCAAGAACTCGCCAAGAATGAGGCGACCCGAGATCCCCGGCTCGTCGAAAGTCGGAAGGTCTTTCCGAGGAGCTCGGGCGAACTCTGGAGCGCCCTCTTCCTGAGATCGTGGTTGGGCCAGCCAGCTCTGCACTCCGAACAGGCTCGATGGCCGTCGTCGAACGTCCTCGCCGGTGCGTTCGGAGTGGACGATGCCGGCACCCGCCGTCATGAGATTTACGTCACCGGATTGGATGCGCAGGTCATTACCCAAAGAGTCCCGGTGGTCGATCGACCCTTTGAGCAGATAGGTCACCGTCGTGAGCCCGATGTGCGGGTGCGGTCGCACGTCGATGCCCCGCCCGCTCAGGAACTCGCCTGGACCCATCTGGTCCCAGAAGATGAACGGACCCACCATTCGCTTGGAACGAAACGGAAGAGCCCGACGCACCTCGAATCCCCCGATATCGCTCGCACGAGGGAGGATGACCATCGCGACCCCATCGGGACATCTCAGATCGGTGTCGGCATCGGCTGTTGGCAACCAGCTCATTGGCATTCCTTCCGCGGGGCTCCCTAACGAACGGCAGATCGCGGTCGGTCTACCTGGAGGTAGATCCAAGCAGCTGCATGTCCCCAGCGAAGGCGACCCCACGAGCGCCTCCGTGTTCCAGCATCACCTCAACCATGCCAGGGAGCGTACTTTCGCGCGCCCAGTCACGCTGCCACTCGGAAACAACTGCCAGCCAAGTGATCGGCACCGCGCC
>JBGTCJ010000401.1:0-2581 GCA_041748895.1 Pirellulaceae bacterium | reverse complement strand
ATGGCATTCGATGCGTCCGTCGCCGGGGAGGGAGAACAGGACAAATCCGCAGGCCGCCTTGTGCCTGAAGGTTCGGCCGGCGGCGACGATCGAGGTGATGGGCGCGTCCCGCCCGTAAACCTTGATGGCATCTCGGTCCGGACCAACCTCAACGAAACCGCTTTCTTCTTTCCGCATCTCACGGCCGGTGACGACGGCGTGGTCCGGATCGAATTCACCATGCCCGAGGCGCTGACCCGCTGGAACTTTCTCGGCTTTGCGCACGACCAGCAGCTCCGCGGCGGCTTGCTCAGCGACAGCGTCGTGACGGCCAAGGAATTGATGGTCCAGCCCAACGCGCCGAGGTTCCTTCGCGAGGGCGACGTCATCGAATTCACGGTGAAGGTGACCAACCAGTCGCCGACGAGACAAACCGGCGCGGCGGGGCTGGCGTTCTTTGACGCTCGCACCGGTGATTCACGCGACACGGAGCTGGAGAACAATGCGGGCCAGCGACCCTTTGACCTCGCCGCCGGACAATCGACGGCGCTCGCGTGGCGAATTCGTGTCCCCGACGGCATCGACCTTCTGACGTATCGGGCGGTGGGTTCGAGCGGACGATTGTCCGATGGCGAGGAAGGCTTTCTGCCGGTGCTCCCTCGAAAAATCTTGATCACCGAGTCGCTCCCACTACCGATCCGCGGTCCCCACACCGCCAAGTTCGATTTCCAGCGGTTGGCCGCATCGGCCGATTCGGCCTCGATCCGACACCAATCGTTGACGGTCCAGATGGCTTCGAACCCGTCGTGGTATGCGGTCATGTCGCTGCCGTACCTAATGGAATTCCCCCACGCGGGCAGCGAACAGATCTTCAACCGGCTGTATGCGAATTCACTAGCCCGCCACATCGCCAACAGCGACCCGAAGATCGAGCGGGTCTTCGCGCAGTGGCGTGGCACCGAGGCGGTCGACAGCCCGCTGGTCCAGAACCAAGACCTCTGGACCGTCCTACTCGAGGAAACACCCTGGGTGCGGCAAGCCGAATCGGAGAGCCAATCGCGGCGCCAAGTCGGTAACCTGTTCGACGCGAACCGGCTCGATGAGGAAACGTCCCGTGTGCTCCAGCAATTGGTCACGCAACAACTCGACGACGGGCGTTGGCCCTGGTTCCCCGGCGGACGCGCCGACGACTTCATCACGCTCTACATCACCACCGGGTTTGGACGATTGCGGCACTTGGGTGTGCCGATCGACGTCGCGCCCGCCGTGCGAGCGCTCGCACGGCTCGATACCTGGATGGCCGATCAACATCGGTTGGCCATCAAGCCACTCGCGGGTGAGAAGGAAAACGCGAAGCCGCAGGACCGCGTTCACCTGAACCCCACGATCGCGCTGTATCTGTACGCCCGCAGCTTTTTCCTCCGCGACCTGCCGATCGCCCCCGAGCACGCCGAAGCACTCCGCTACTGGCTCGAACAATCGCAGCGAGATTGGGTCAAGCTCGACAGCCTCCAGGCGCAGGCGCACTTGGCGATCGCGCTCAAGCGTTGGGACGATCCCGAGACAGCGGCGCGGATCATCGTGTCGCTGAAGGAACGTGCGGCGAACGATCCGGAGACCGGCATGCACTGGCCCGTCGCCCGAGATTCGTTCCGTTGGCACCGAGCACCGATCGAAACGCAAGCCATCCTGATCGAGGCGTTCGATGAGGTCGCCGGGGACACCGAGTCGGTCGACGCCTGCAAGGTTTGGCTGCTCAAACAAAAGCAGACGCAAAACTGGAAGTCGACCAAAGCGACCGCCGATGCCGTCTACGCGCTGTTGCTTCGCGGAACCGGCTCGCTCGCGTCGGACCGCTTGGTCGAAGTCACGCTTGGCGATTCAGTGGTTCGCGCCGAGTCGGTGGAGGCCGGCACCGGGTTCTACCAGCGGCGATTCGTCGGTGGCGAAGTCATTGCCGATCTCGCGCGGATCACCGTCAAGAAATTGGACGAAGGTGTCGCCTGGGGCAGTGTCCACTGGCAGTACTTCGAAGACATCGATCGAGTCACCGCCCATACCGACACCGGTCCCGTGCTCGAGCCACTGGCGGGGCGAGCCGCGGAATCGGGCGGAGGCGGCGCCGTGGTCCGTGTAGGCGACGAATTGGTCGTGAGATTGATCGTCCGCGTTGACCGCGACATGGAGTATGTGCACCTCCGCGACCACCGCGGTAGCGGCACCGAACCGGTCAACGTCTTGTCGGGCCATCACTACCAGGATGGATTGGGCTACTACCAATCGACGCGAGACACCGCGAGCCATTTCTTCATCGATCAATTGCGAGCCGGCACGTACGTGCTCGAGTATTCGACACGCGTTCAACTGCGCGGTGATTATCAAACGGGCGTGGCCAATATCCAGTGTCTCTACGCACCCGAATTTGGCAGCCACAGCGAAAGCATTCGCCTCGTCGTCGCAAGCGATGATTGAGTTACCCAGGGCGGCGCTACGCTCTGCCCTGGGCTATCACATCTCAGCCCTACGGGCTTGGTTTTGGTCCCGCTTTATCGGCATTCGGGCTCTGCGCCTCATCGCAGCACGCCTCATCGTTCGGCGCCCC
>JBGTCJ010000400.1:0-12666 GCA_041748895.1 Pirellulaceae bacterium | reverse complement strand
GTGCGCCAAATGCCATCCGAAACACTACGACCAGTGGCGCGCCAGTGGTCATGCCTACGCATCGATCTCGCCGATGTACCAACGCTTTGAACAGGCGATGCAAGACTTGACTCAGGGCACGGTCGGCTCATTTTGTGTGCGTTGTCACGCTCCGGTCGCGACGCAGATGGAACTGCCAAGAACGCTTTCGATCCTCGATTCGCCGCCGGTCATTCGTGAGGGAATCACCTGCGTCGTTTGCCACCGCGTCAGCGAGGCTTACGGCCGCACCCACGGTGACCGAAGGATCGAGCCCGGCGACGCTCACGCACCCGTTTATGGAGGCACCTCAGCCGATGGCGTGCGAGAGGCCATTGCAAGAGCGACTGAATTGAAGCTCAAGCTCTCTCCGGACGATACCCGTTCGGGCCAGCCGATGCACGCGGCGGGCGGTTGTTTTGAGCCGATCACGCGAAGTGACTTTTGCGCCTCGTGCCATCAAGTGGCCGTCCACCCCGGCATCTGGTTGGAGATTGTCCACGCGCAGTATCGCAGCGGTCCGGCGGCGCTGAAGGGAATCACTTGCCAAGATTGTCACATGGGCAGCGAGCCCGGCAAGCCGACCGGGTACGCGTGGGATTATATCTCCGAGGTCGCCGGTAAACCGTTTGGTGAGCCACGCAAGCAATCCAATCACATGTTTTGGGGACCGGGCTACTCGATCGCGCATCCGGGTGTGTTTCCGCACAACCCCGACGCAAACCGCTTCACACCTCGGCAATGGTTGGCCTTCGACTATCGCAGCGGCTGGGGAACGGTCGCTTTTGAACGCAGTGTGTCGCCGGGCACAGTTTTTCCACCGCCCTGGGAACATGTTGACGACCGGATCGATGGTCGCAAAGTGATCGATGCCAACCTCAAAAAGCTCGACGAAAAACGTTCATCGTCTGTCTTGACTTTGACGGCAGGGGTCCAAGTGGAGGGGCCCTTCTTGCATGGGCCGCCACCGACGACTTCGACCGGCCTGCGATTCTCCTACCGTGTGACCAACAAAAGCGAGGGGCACAACTTCCCCACCGGTTCTTTGGGGGCTCAACCACAGGCCTGGCTCAATGTCGCTCTGATCGACCCGGCCGGTCATCGCATTTGGGAATCGGGCTACCTCGACGCCCAAGGTGACCTTGCCGATCTCCAATCGGTCGATGTCGCCAATCATCGCCTGCCGCGTGACTCGCAGCTGTTCAATTTGCAAACGAAGTTTTTGATCAACAACATTCGCGGAACCGACCGCGAGGTCCCCGTACCACTGAACTTCAGTCTCGATCAGCTCGTGTTCCTGCGACCCGGGGCGGTCCCCGTGAGCGTTCTCAATCACCCGCCTCTGATCCGGATGGAAGCGCACTCGATCCCGCCACTGGACCATCGCATCGCCCACTACCACGTCGGTGCAACGAAGTTGATTCGTCCGGGAAATTATCGATTGAGCGTGAGGCTCAGGAGCCGGCCCGAACCTCCCTACTTCATGAGATTGGTCGGGGCGAATTCTGAAATGGTTCGGCGTTTGAATGAAAACATTCTTGATGTGGAGGCGAGCTCCCACACGCTGCACATTGCGCACCCGAGCGTTGCGGTCCCTGCGGCGGTCGGTGGCCTGTATCGCTGAAAAAGATACGTTTGCGTTCCCATCACCAGGTCCACGATGTCCCCGCGTCACGCTCACTTTCGACTTCGCGACCGATTCCATCGGCTGCTCGTCGCTGCGTGCCTGACTTCGTTCAGCGGTGGGATGGCGGCCGCAATCGATTTTTCCGGCCATGACGAAGAGGTCTTTTTCTACAACGATTTCTCGGCGACGCCTCTGCCACACGACCCTTGGTGTCACGACCCCACGAGTGAGGAGACGGTCTACGACAACAAGCGGGATGTTCCGACCCAGCGGCCGCTGATCGAATGGGGCCGGACATACTATGGCAGCGGGATCACGCCATCGAGCGAAACGTGGCTCGGCAAGACCAACCTTGTGCAGCAGCAACTGTACCTCTACGGCGATTACCGAACCGCCATCGCCGCCGGACAAAATGAGTTCGGCGACATCAACAACTGGGCCGGACGGCTGAATCTCGACATCGACTATCGGATCACCGCGACCGAGAGGTTTCACGCGTTCCTGGGACCACTCAACCGCGCCAACGACTTCTCCCGACTCGAGCTTGAGAGCGGGCGATTCGAATACGTTGACCGCGTTAACCTCAACCCGGTCACCGCGTTCTTCGAGGGAGATGTCGGCGCGATCTTGGGCGGGTTGGCGGGGGTCCCGTCGCCGGCGGAATTACCGGTTACGGCGGGGCTCGTCCCGCTGGTTTTCCAGAACGGTATCTGGATGGAAGACGCCGCCAGCGGAGTGGCGTTCGCGATTCCGGCGCGGCACAGCCGGTTGCTGAACTGGGCAAATTTCGACGTCACCTTTTTCGCACTCTTTGACCAGATCAACAGTCCGGCGTTTGGCAACGACAACCACGCGGCCCAAGCCTTCGGGACGGCCTGGTTCATCGACGCCTACGGGGGGTACATCGAAGCCGGCTACGCGTATCTCAATGACCGTGTCGGACTCGGGCGCGATTACCACAACAGCACGGTCAGCTTCACGCGACGCTACTTCGATAAAATCAGCAATAGCGTGCGAGTGATCGTCAACTCGGGACAGAGCCTTCAAAAGGACACGCGGACTGCGGACGGTGTTTTGTTGCTAATCGAAAACAGTTGGGTTACGGCCGCACCGCTGAGGGTCGTGCCCTATTTCAATCTCTTCGCGGGATGGGATCGCCCGCAATCGGTGGCGAGGGCCGGTGTCTCCGGTGGCGTCCTTCGCAACACGGGCATCAACTTCGAAATTGATGGCCTCAACGGCTACCCCACACTCGATGCGACCGCCGCCGATACCGCCGGTGGGTCGATCGGAATCGACCTGATCGGTCACGCGCTGGATCGCCAGTGGATCGCCGAGCTGGCGTATTTGACACCACACGGCAGCCGAGCTTTCGCGCGCGGTGACCAGTGGGCAGTGGGAACGCGTTATCAAGTCGCGGTGTCGCACAACACGATCATTCGATTCGATGCGATGTACGGCTGGCGCGACAACGCGCGGGATGTGTGCGGTACGCGCGTGGAGTATCGCTGGAAATTTTGAGTACCGCGGATCGACCGCGGATCGATTGCGAACGGGCGGTTGGAACAGAATCCCGGGAGGCTCCTTTTGCCGCCGGCCATCGGCTTGACGCCGCAGCGATTCAACGCAACCATACGATCTTGGATGTGGAGGGTAAGCGAATGGCTAGCAGGCTGATTCGAAATCAGTTGCCCAGTAATGGGTTGCGGGTTCGAGCCCCGTGCCCTCCGCCTGTTCGTGGCGACGCTCGCCACCGCCTACGGTAGGCCGTATCCGTATCGATCGTTCACGTAGGCGTGCCAGTCGCGGATCAGCGAGAGGGCGAGGAACTTGGCGTTGCTCGCATAGCGGGGGACCAAACGTCTCGGCTCGGTCGCGCAGCGATGCGCCCATTCGAGTCCCATTTTCTGCAGCATCTTCGGTGCTCGGCGGGCGGTTCCGGCGACAAAATCGAACGATGCACCGACTTGCAAACTGACCGGTACCTCGAGAAACCGGTAGTTTTCGTGGATCCACTTCTCGCCTTTGGGTTGACCGAAGGCGACCAATAGGATGTCGGGGCGGGCATCGCGGATTCGCGCCCGAAGTTCCCCTCGTTCCGCCTCACTCGAAACCCGGAAGGGCGGCGCGTAGGTGCCCGCTACGGGCAAACCCGTGTAGAGCTGCGACAGACGGTCGGCGCAGCGCTGCGCCACACCGGGAGCGGCACCTAGGAAGAAGACACGCCATTGCGATTGGGCAGCTCGCTCGGCCAATCGATGGATCAATTCACTGCCGGTGACTCGCTCGGGTAGGCGAACACCACCGGCCAGTCGCGAACGCCAGACCAGCGGCTGGCCATCCGCGAGGATCATCGCTGCGTCCCGGGTCACCGTCTCCAACGACGGGTCACGATCGGCAAGCATCGCGTAATTGAGATTGGCCGTGATGATGTATCGCGGCACGCGATCCTCGATCATCTGTCCGATCGCATCGAGGCTCTCGGCCATCGTCATCGCGTCAACCGGAAGCCCCCAGACGTTGGCCACATCACCGCGTCGAAAGGCGGGGACCGTCGACGAAGGAGTCTCGCCGATTCCCACGCGTCCGCTGGTTGGGCTGAGTCGCGGCAATGGCTGATCACGGTCCGCTCGGTACGCGGCGCCGAGCATGGGTGGCGTGAGGCCAGACGCGAGAGATTCGATCGAGGAGGGAAAGGTATCGGTATTCATGGTAACGGCGCGATTCGGTGCACAATGACGCGGCGATCGGGCGGAAAAAGGAGCCTCGCTGAACCGTAGCCCGCTTTACAGAGGGCGGTTGCTGCGTGACGCTTTGAAACCCGGACGGCTGCGGTCCTGATTGCCCTCCTGTAGCGATTGTTTCCTCTTTAACGATTCGGATGACCCGCCGCGTGCCATCGCCCACTCCGACCCGATGGATCGTGATCTCGCTCGACGCGTTCGCCACATCCGCGATCTCGGCTTACGGTTCCTCTTGGAACTCGACACCCGCGCTGGATACCTTGGCGTCTGGCGCCATGCTCTGGGATCGTGTGATCGCGACGAGCGACGATGCGGCGGAAACATTGAAAGCGTGTTGGCGTGGCGAGACGGCTGGTGGCCGCTGGATCGACGCTTTTCGAGCTGTCGGTCCCACGGCGTGGATCAGCGACGCGGGGGAAGAGGCGGCGGAGATCGCCGGACAAGCGGGATTCGATCATTGCACCGTGGTGATCCCGCCTGCCGCTGACGATTCGGCAGGAGATCGACTCCCGGCCAACGAGATCGAGGAGACTCGATTGGCAAGACTCTTCGCGGCGACGCTAGAAAGACTCGATGCTCCGCACGCAGAGTGGTCACTTTTGTGGGTTCATAGCGCAGCTCTCGCCGCCCAATGGGACGCACCCCGATGGCTTTTTCCGGTCGAAGAATTGGATGACGAAGTTTTTGAGCCGGTGGATCCCGCGAATTTCACCGGCGACCCTTGGGACTCACCGTCGGCGGCCGCCGATGGTGACGCTGTGGCACCACCGCCGATCTGGGACTCGGTTGACGCACCGTCCCATCGGCTAAGCGGCGAAGAACACCCTGATTGGGTCACGTCTTGGATGCAGACTTACGGATGCCAGGTGCAATTGGTCGACCGCCTTCTGCGACTTCTCTTGGAGTCGCTTGCGACTCGCGAGGAATCGATTGGCCTCGCGGTCTTGGGAATCGGTGGAATCAGTTTGGGGCAGAACGGTTGGATTGGCCACCGCGTGGGTCCACTCCGCTCGCCGCAAATTCACGTCCCGGCAATTCTCTGGGATCGGGGCAGCGTGTCGATGCGAATCCCCGGGCTAACTTCACTGCCCGAAGTCGTCGCCTGCATCCAACCCGTCACGCAGCGCGTGGCACCGATCGCGTGGGCCAGCGACGCGGCCGAGAAGTCGGTTGTGACCCGATCGTCCCGCGCGAAAGCGGCTGTGACGACGCAGGAATGGTTTTGGGTCGTCGGACCTGACAATCGCAGCTCCCTATTTCTGAAGCCCGACGATCGCGAGGACTCAAACGATGTCTCCAGCCGGTGCCAGGAGGTGGTCCGCCGATTTGAAGCGGACCATCGCGATGAATCCCGCGAGGCGACATCTACTTAGGAGTGGAACAGTCGCCTTTTCGGCTGATCCATCACCGACACGTCCCCGACGAATCCGCGTCGGATCGGTTCCCGTTCGATCTCGGCAAGCGTCTCTTGGAAACTCGCCTTGGCGGTCCCTGTGCAAAGTGCGTCAATCCGGCGAACCTCATCGTCGGCGTTGATTTCGGAGATCTTTTGAATCCCGGAGGGCGAGACAGCGACGACGAGAATCGAGCCGCCACACCGCAGCAGCGTTATGTGAGTCTGCGGTCCGAGCGTCCTTCGCCCCAAAACGCTCAGTACCTCCTCGGGCAATTCGCCACCTCGGCGACCGACCGGACGCGTCAATCCGGTCCGTTTGGACACCCAAACCAGCGCGGCGAAAAGACCCAGCACGATCAGGAGACTCGAGGCAATGGTCAGGATCGGTATCGACGAGGCACGCGTCGATGGTTTGAAGCTTTGTGCCTTCGAATCGTCGTCCACCCGGGGCATCAGCGCGACCGGACGATATGTCGGACGCTCGACTGAAATTTCGGGTGACGGTGCGGAGACGCCGTTCGTCTGGGCCCACACGCAATGGCACGGGGAGGTGGCGATGGCGACGATCAAAATCGTCGCTCGCCCCAATCGATAGTTCCAACGGCGCGGCATCGGTCGAACGCCGAGTTTCTGTGGGCTGTTTGCAGACCTGGCCATCACTGGGTTTCCGCCGCGGCGGACGCGGAACCGGATACACCAATCAATTCAACCACGCGAATGCAGAAATTATCATTCATCACGAGCACTTCGCCATGCGCGATCAACCGCCCATTGACATAAATATCGACGGGGTCGCCGGCGAGTTTATCGAGCGAGACGACCGAACCGCCGCGAAGACGCAAAATGTCTTCGAGCCGCATTTGGGTCCTTCCTAGTTCGATCCGAAGGTCGAGTTCCACATCGTTTAACAACTTAAGCGAATGCGTTGACTCGGACGCGTCGTCACGGTGGAGGTTATCAAGCTGGAACGGTATGGGATCCGCGATCGAGGGACCCCGCTGGCCCGGGTTGATGGAAGCGTTTTGAGCATTAAGAACCGCCGCCTCGGTCTCGTCAAGCAGTTTTTCGACGTCGCGAACGTTGGCGCCGGTCGGCGGTGCGTCGGCATCCACGCCGATCGGCTCGGTGTCGGCTGGCTCGTTCACCCTCGTGGTCCTCCGCAGCTGGCAACGCGTTCATTCTTCAATGACTTGATAATCGTTGAACCCGATCCCCAGTATCAGATCATCGGCAATCAAGTGATTACATGTCGTCAAAATTCGCCGCTGGAGCAACCCCAATTGGTTCTCCTGAAGCTCTCCGAGTTCGCTGTTTCGAATTTTCATCCGAATCGCATGCCGCAAACGTCCTTCTTTGACCTGGAACTCAGCCTTCAGTTTGTCAGCGTTCTTTTTACGGACCAGTCCGTAGAGCCGCATCTCGACGCGATACGGCCGGTTCGAGTCAACCGGAATGAATGTCTCCCCAAACATCCCCAACTGGAATTCCTCGACTTTCTCCTCATCCATTGAACGTTGCTGAGCCTCCTCAGCCGTTTGCTGAACCGATTGAACCAATCGAGCTTCCGCCAGGGCGCTGATTTCCTCGGCCGAGGGCACAAGGAAAAAGAACATCGCCGTTTCCAGGACAACCACGATCGAGACGAAACCGATCACCACGACTTTGCCACGACCGCCCGATACAACGGGAGCGGCGTCGCTTTTCTCGATTTTGCTTTCAGCCATTATGGATTGGCTCCTTCTTGAGTGGGCGTCATCGACTGTTCGGCGCGCTCCTGGGCAGAACCACGGAAACCCGCTACCTGTTCATCGAGCAGAAAGACTTCGACGCGCGGATTTTGCTGAACCCCCGCGGCGCCGCTGGTGTGCAGCGGTTCGCTGTCGCCGGCCGAAGAGATACGAAATTGCGTTTGCGGCAGTCCTTTTTCGTCGATCAGGTAGCGCATCACGTTGTACGCCCGTTGGTAACCCAAGAGCATCGCTTTGTCGGGGTCGACGACCCTCGCCGTCAGCTCGGGTGAGGAATGGCCGCGAATTTCGACCTTCTGTGGTTTGCCGCGAATCTGATCGGCGACGCCATCTAGCACTTTCTTCCCCACGTCGTCGAGGTCAGCCGACGGCAACTTGAAGAACACGACCGAACCGACCCCGGTCGTTTGGCCTTGGCGAATGTTGCGAACCTGGGTCTCCTCTCCATTCGGGGCTTTCTCGGGAACGCCACCCTTGGCGGTGTCCTTCCGCTTTGCTCTGCCCATCGTCGACATCACGCTGAACTGACTCGTTCGAGGCTTGACCTCGCCTGGGGTCATGCTCTCCATCATTCGGGTGTAACCGAATTGGGTGCGCATCGAATCGACCAGCGCCTGGTACTTGTCCTCTTGTTTGATCTCGCTCATCGAAACGAGCATGATGAAGAACGTCAGCAGCAATGACATCATGTCACCAAACGTGACGACCCATTCGGGGATCAGAATTGGTTCAGGCTCGTCGTTCATGTTCGCATCGTCACGGGGTGTTATTCGGCGTTGCGCTGGGACGGCGGTAGGAAGGTTCGCAGTTTTTGATCGATCGCCCGAGGGCTCTCACCCGATTGAATGGCCATCACACCGCGAATGGCGATTTCCATCGCCATCAACTCCGCACGACTTAGCAAGCCGAGTTTCTCGGCGAATGGCGAGAAAAATACGTTGGCGACGATCGCCCCATAAAGCGTGGTGATGAGCGCGACCGCCATCCCCGCACCGATGCTCGAAGGGTCACTCATGTCGCTGAGCATCATGATCAGACCCATCAGCGTTCCGATCATTCCGTACGCAGGTGCGAATCTTCCGAGTTGGTCCATGATGCTCTTTCCCTCTCGATGCCGCCCCGCGACCGCCGCCGCCTCGGTCCGCAGCACCTCCTCAACGATTTCGGGTGGGCTGCCGTCGACGGCCATTTGGATTCCGGTGCGAACCAGTGGGTTCTCGATATCGGCAATCTTGGATTCGAGCGCCAGCAGACCGTCACGACGGGCCGTTTCGGCGAGCCCCACGATTTGCTTGATCAGCAGCAGTTTGTTCTCGTTCTTGTTGAGCAACACCTTCATCGCCACTTTGGGGACCCCGAGCATCGACCTGAGTGGAAAGCAGATCATCGCGGCCGCGATCGCGCCACCGATAACCACCATCATCGAGGGGACATCGAGAAACGCCGTGAACGGCGCGTTCCCCATCATGATCGATCCGACGATCAATCCGACAGCCAACAACAATCCGACAACGCTTGCGATATCCATCGTGTGATTCCAACCAAAGACCTACCGTTCGGAAAATCCGCGGGCGGATCGATCGCCCGCGGGCGAAGCCGCCGTCGAAAAGGATGCCGGCGGCAACCAGTGCTTCTGCTGTTGGTAGACAATCGCCAACTCGACAACTCGATCCATCGTCTCGGCCACAATGATCCGCTCACCGGTCGTCAACGTGACAAACGTGTCAGGACGACTTTCGACATAACGGATCATCTCCGCATTGAGTACGAAGGGTTCGCCATCGAGTCGAGTGAGTTTGATCATGTGAACGTTCCGCAGAGTTTTTCCGCAGAACACTAGGACGCGGTCCGCGACACACCTCCGGCAACCGATGCGAATCGATCATCGCCACGAGGTGCCGGTTCAACCCAATCGCTACAATCGGGGCGGACGGTACAGATCGAGCCCGGGTCGACCACCGAGCTGGGCAAAGAGGCGACTGATTTGCCGCAGCCCTCGCGGGAAAGCCTCGCTCGGGGCTTGCTCGACTTCCTCACCTCCGCCGATACGAAACAGGTAATCGGCGTTCAATAAGCGGTCGAGCCCCTCGATCGATGCGATCGCGCCGGGAGAGTCTCCCACGGCGAGGATCACCGCCTCAACGACCAATTGCTCCGATGGGATCAGGGTCAGACAAAAGTCAGGCGGCACCTGACCATCGATGTAGTAGTCGCTGTCCTCAGCGTCCTCGGCATTAGCGTCGTCATCCGCTGGCTCATGTTGACCGCCATCAGGATCCGCCCTGTCGATATCCGAGGCGACGTCAACGCACTGAATTTGAATGACCTGGCAGCCAACCCGAACGCGGCCTCGCAACAGATCGCTCGCCGCAATCGCCTCCCAGCCCTCGGTGATCCATTGCCCGATGGTAAGGGGCAGTGGACGATCGGTCGGCGTGAATGCGGCACCCGTCTGAGCCCGCAATGCGGCTAGCGCCAGTGGCGAAAACGCTTGGTTGGGCATCATCGGCAGAGGGCCATCTGGCATTGCTCGCAAAGCCGAGGCGATTCGATCGCGCTCGAGCACCACAACGTCGTAACCGAGGAAGCGGCCGTAAAGCGCCGCTTCGAGACCGAGCGGGCCCGCGCCGACGATGGCGATCCGGCCCGGCGGATCGAGTGTCATCTCGGACCGCTCGCCATCCGCCGGGACGGACGGCAAGACCTCGGACCCATCGCCACTTTCCTGCATCATTGGCCGCTTCATCAACCGGGGTGTGTGACTGTTTCGGAAAGAGCCTACACCAAACCCCAACGCCGTCGCAAATACCACTCCGCACCGAGCAGTCCAACCAACGCGATGAGCATCGGCCATGCCGAAAATGGCGAGTCGCCTAAGCGATGCTTAGTCACGTAGAGGCTGGTGGCGCCCTGTCGCAAACGGGCAAGCCGATCCAGTAGCTCGTCGATTTCGGCTGCCGCGTAGCTTGCCCCACCGGCCGCCGAGGTCTGCGCAGCCAACTGCGTCAAGTAAGCAAAATCAGCAAATGGCTGCGACAACTCCGCGTCGTTATCGAGGATTTGAAACGATTTCTCCGCCGACCCTTCGGCGGCTTGATCCGGCGGGGATCGATTGTCCGGTTCACTGGCACGAAACCGATAAACGCCAGGCGGCATGGACGGCAACGTTCCCTCCCAAACGAATGGATCGCCAGTTTCCGCGTCACCAGGTTGCATCACTTCGGGCGAGACCTCCCGCGTCGTTCCATCTTCGCTAACGACTTCGAACCTCGGTTCATCGCGGACTGACATCGACGATACCCGGTAGCCGATAGGCTCGTCGACTTCGGCTCGCCGCCGATCCAGTTCGATCTTCCAGACATCCGCCGAATCCGCATCGCGGTCCAACAACCAGAGAATCATCTGTCGCCAGAACCGGCGGTGCGCCAAACTGTTTCCCGATCTCCACCACCGCCAAGTGCTGTCGCCAGCAAAAACGGCAACTCGCCCGCGACCATACTCCCCCGTCACCAGCACTGGGTCGGAGTCCATCGTTTCCAGAAGGACTTGAACTCCCGGGGCCGCACGCGGCTCCCCCAAATCATTTATCCCCAAGAGCGGTGGTAACGTTTCCCACGCCGCCTGCTGTTGGTTCAATGTCCGCGCGTCGGGCGAAAGGGCGGTGATCGGGTGCAGCTTGGGCAGGCGGAGAGGAAATTCCCTCGAGTCTGCTTGAGGGCTCGGATTGCGACCCGCAGCTCGTAACCTGACGGGCAGAACCTCTGCCAGCGGCGTCGACTGATACCCTCCGGACCCCAACGCATTCAACCCGCCCAGGACCAACAGCCCGGCACCATCGCTAACCCTCTGTGCGATCGCCTGCAGTTGCGTGTCGCCCACCGCTGCGGAGGGCAGGTCACCCAAAATGATCACATCAGCTGCCGGTTGCTCGAGCGCGTCCTGCAAACCAACCGGCCACTGTGAGGCGGTGTCCGTCGCGATCCAGCGGTAAACCATTTCCAGGTCGGGCAATCGACCGAGCGAACGCTTGATGAACGTCTGTTCGGGGCGAACCTGTCCCTCGAGATAGAGGATCCTTCCACCGCCCTCGCGGACGTCGACGAAGGCTACCTGAGAATTGTTGGTTACGATCGCCTCGCCGGGCTGAGGATCGACAGTGACCAACAATCGATAATTTCCGGGATCCGGCGCGGTCAACGGGATGGAAACAGCGATCGTGTCGCTGGCGCGCGATGGCGTGACTCGCCGAGTCGCCAGTTCTAGACCCGTTGTGCCTTCATCCTTCGTTTCCCGCTGGGCGTTCGCTTTGGTTTCTTCAGTCAACCACACTCGCACGGTCAGTTCACGACCGGCCAATGCGCGGGCGCGCACGACAAAATCGACATCCCACTGATTCTTCGAAAAGACGCTGAACGACTCGGGCAATTCGGAGACCTCCGCGTCGCGCACTTGGTCGGCGTCACCCGGAGGGCCGACGCCAACGGTCCAGAGTGGAACGTCCAAGGACGCGAGCGTTCGTGCGACGGATTGAGGATCCACCACCGCTTTGCCCTCACCAACCGCTCGGGCGGCGCGGGGCACGTTCTGGACGCCATCTCCAATCATCACGACGCCTGCCAGCGGTTGACCACCGGCGGTCCGCAAGCCCGCCGCCAATGCCTCGCCCAAATCCGTCGCCATGCCCTCGGCGCGGCCCGCGAGTTCGGCCTCCACAGCGGGCAGCTCGAGCGGCGTGGTGTCACCCGAATAGCCCAGGACCTGCACCGCCAGTGACGGATCGCGGGCCTCAAGTACCGAAGCCAGGCGCCGCCAAACGGCCAATTGAGTCTCGCCTCGAGTGCGGCTTTCCGCGTCGGAAAGCGTCATGCTTCGAGACCGGTCCAACAACACGGCCAGAGTCGCTGCCGTCGGCTGCTCCGCCGAGCGAATCCAGGCGGGCTGAATCGCTGCAAACGCCAAGATTAGTGACGCAACGATCCGGATCGCAAGGATCGTTCGCCTGCGACGAGGCGTGAGATCACCACCACGCGGCTCAACCAGAATAGGAATCGCGAGAAGGATGAGGATGGCCGTCATCGCGACTGCCCAAGAGCCAAAAATGGGCTCGAACGTCAGCCGCGAGATCATGCCGCC
>JBGTCJ010000399.1:0-25571 GCA_041748895.1 Pirellulaceae bacterium | reverse complement strand
GCCGAGCTGTTGAAGCCCGTGGGATACGCGACCGCCTGCATTGGTAAATGGCACCTCGGCGACCAGCGCGAGTTCCTTCCCACCGCTCAGGGATTTGATACCTATTTCGGCATTCCCTATTCCAACGATATGGGGCCGGCGGCCGAGGGCGCCAAGAGTAACCCGGGCCAACCCCTGCCGACACGCGCGGCCGCTGGCGCGCCCGGCGGAAGTGCCGCAGCCAATGACGAAGTCGGGATCCGAGGCAGTGGACAGCCACCCCTTCCACTGCTCGAAGACGACAAGGTGATCGGCCGAGTGCGGGCCGAAGAGCAGTTTACCGTGACGCGTCAATACACTGCGCGAGCGGTCGAGTTTATCCGTGACCACAAATCCGGACCGTTCTTTTTGTACCTGCCACACACGGCGGTCCACTTTCCCCTTTACCCCTCCGACGATTTCCGCGGCAAATCGCCCAATGGGTTGATCGGTGATTGGGCCGAAGAGGTCGACTGGAGCGTCGGGCAAGTACTCGACGCGCTTCGGGAGCACGAACTCGATGACAACACGCTGGTGATCTTTACCAGCGACAACGGTGGGGCGCTCAATCACGGATCGAACAATCACCCGCTGCGCGGCAGCAAGGCGCAAACATTTGAGGGTGGCATTCGCGTCTGCACCGTCGCCTGGTGGCCGGGCAAAGTCCCGGCGGACACAAGCACCGATGCCATTACGACCATGATGGATATCCTTCCGACCTTTGCAAAACTCGCCGGGGCCGAGGTACCCTCTGACCGCAAAATTGATGGTGTCGATATCTGGCCCGTGCTAGCCGGCGGCGCGGAAGCGACGCCACCTCGAAACGATTTTTTCTATTTTCGCGGCCTGGACCTGCAAGCGGTCCGACAGGGGCCTTGGAAACTCCACCTCGCCCTGCCGGACGCTGCCCGGGGTGCGCCGAAAGGACGGCCAAGACCGCAGCTCTTCCACCTTGGTGATGACATTGGCGAGCAGCGCGACGTCGCCGCGGCCAACCCGGATGTGGTGACAAAACTCCAGAAGCTCGCCCAATCGATGAGCGATGACCTTGGCCTCGAAGGCATCGGGCCCGGCTGTCGGGCGATCGGCCGTGTTTCCCATGCTCAACCTCTGATCCACCTCGACGGCACCGTTCGTGCCGACGCGGTCGCCAAAGTAACTAAATTCCCATGAGGCTCGTGATGAATCTGACCTTCTTCGCTCGTTCGGTACCGGCGTGCCTGATCGCGCTCAGCTTGGGATGGCTGGCCGCTCACG
This sequence comes from Pirellulaceae bacterium, assembly GCA_041748895.1. Classification (GTDB taxonomy): domain Bacteria; phylum Planctomycetota; class Planctomycetia; order Pirellulales; family Pirellulaceae; genus UBA6163. Next base: position 24,296 of record JBGTCJ010000399.1, on the reverse strand, counting down.
CCCATGCCGCTGAAAGTGAAAAGCCGACCAACGTTTTGCTGTTCATTGCCGACGACATCAGTTACACCGACCTCGGGTGCTACGGCAGTCCCACGGCGCGGACGCCCAACATCGACCGCTTGGCGGCCGCAGGACGACGATTCGACAACGCCTACCTGACAGCCAGCAGTTGCAGCCCAAGTCGGTCGAGCATCATCACGGGGAGGTATCCACACAACAACGGGCGGGCATCGGAGCTGCACCAACCGATCGCGGCTCACCTCCCATGGTTTCCGAGATTGCTGCGAGACGCGGGTTACTACACCGCGCTGGTCGGCAAAAATCACATGACCTCGGACAAGCCCGAAACAGGCGACGAGACACAACCACCCGCCTTCGACTTGATCGATGGGGGAAAAGCGCCGGGAAATCAGGGTGGGCATGCCACCTGGTTGCAAACGCTTCAATCACGTCCGAAGGACAAGCCATTCTTCTTCTGGTTTGCATCCTACGATGCCCACCGCGGCTGGGACGCGGATGCCGACTGGATTGAGGAGGCTTACGGACCCAAACACGATCCGGCATCGGTGGTGCTTCCGCGGTTCCTCAGCGACGACGCGCAGACTCGGCAAGACTTCGCCTCCTATCACAACGAGGTCACTCGGTTTGATCACTTCATCGGGCTGGTGGTTGAGGGACTCAAAGAGCAGGGAGAGCTTGATAACACGCTGATTCTCGTGATGGCGGATAACGGCGCCCCCTTCCCTCGGGCAAAGACGCGTTTACACGATTCGGGCATGAAAACGCCCTTTGTCGCGCACTGGCCCAAGGGAATTGTCAGCGCCGGCACACCAAGCGAGAGTTTGATCAGTGCGATCGATATTGCACCGACGGTACTCGAGCTGGCCGGCGTGGCGCCCTCTCCTACCATGCAGGGCGTAAGCTTTACGGCGGTGTTTGCCAATCCCTCCGAGCGAGTCCGGCAGCATGTGTTCTCCGAGCACAATTGGCACGATTACGAGGCTCATGGCCGGTCGGTGCGTTCCGACGGATTCCTACTGATTCGCAACAATCGACCCCAGTTCGCCTGGCAGGGCCCCGCCGATTCGGTCGCCTCCGTGTCACACCAACAGCTACGCGCCCGGCGTGATGCAGGCACATTGACACCTGAACAGGCCGACGTTTTCCTCGCTCCCCGGCCGACGGTCGAACTCTACCGGTTTGATCTGGATCCCGAACAACTGCGGAATGTTGCCGACGATCCCAAGTACGCCGCCACGAGGGCACATTTGATCTCGCTGCTCGACCAGTGGGCCGAGGAAACCCATGACAGCGTGCCGGATGACCTGAGCCCGGATACCTTTGATCGTGAAACGGGTAAGTCGCTGCTAAAACCAAACGAGCGCAAGCTCGCTCCCCGAGGGACACCGGCCGGGTGGGATCGTGGCGCGACGCGTGTGAATGCTCCGGGACCTAGGTAGCACGTCTCCCTACTCTTGCCGTTCCCAACCACCGAGGTTCAACATGTTTTGGCGACTGACGACGCTCGCACTGGCATGCCTTCCGCTAGTGACCACTTCGGCCGAGGATGTCCGCGCGAAACAACCCAACGTGATCTTCATTTTGGCCGACGACCAGGGCAGTGTTGACGTGGGGTGCTATGGCGCGGCGGACCTGCACACGCCGCACACCGATGCGTTGGCGGAGAGAGGGGTGAGGTTTACACAGTTTTACTCCGCCGCGCCCGTCTGCTCACCATCGAGAGCTGGGATCCTTACCGGCCGATGGCCGGCCCGCGCGGGAGTGCCGGGAAATTGCTCGTCGCAGCAAGGCGGCAGGGGGGCACTTCCGCCGAGCGAGATCACGATGGCCGAGATGTTCAAGGATGCCGGATATGCCACAGCCCACATCGGGAAATGGCACTTAGGCTACACACGCGAAACCATGCCGCTGATGCAAGGCTTTGACCACTCCATGGGTCACATGGGTGGATGCATCGACAATTGGTCGCATTTCTTCTATTGGAACGGGCCCAACATCCATGACCTGTGGCGCAACGGAACCGAAGTCTTTCACGACGGGCAATACTTCCCGGACCTGATGGTCAAGGAAGCCTCGGAGTTCATGCAAACCAACCGCGCGAACCCATTCTTCATCTATTACGCACTGAACACGCCGCACTACCCGTACCAGGGAGATGCTCATTGGTTGGAACACTTCCAAGGGTTGCAGTACCCACGCAACCTCTACGCCGCTTTCCTCGCAGCACAGGATCAACGGATCGGCGAATTGTTGACGAAGGTCGACGCGTTGGGACTGCGCGATGACACGATCATCGTCTTTCAGAGCGACAACGGATTCTCGACCGAGGAGCGAGCTCACTTCGGTGGAGGCAATTCCGGTCCCTATCGCGGTGCAAAGTTTAGTCTTTTCGAGGGTGGCATTCGTTTGCCGGCGATCATTTCCTGGCCTTCTCAGCTGCCTGCCAATGAGGTCCGGGATCAACTCGCCCACGCGTGTGATTGGATGCCAACGCTTGCTGAGCTGACCCAGGTTCAACCGCCGGCGGTGCATCTCGACGGGCGGAGCCTGGTGAAAGTTTTGAAAGACGCATCCGCGCAGAGTCCTCACGCCGAGCGAGCGTTGCACTGGCAAGTGGGGACCGGAAAAAATGCCAACTGGGCCGTTCGCGAGGGAGACTGGAAACTCCTGGGTGACGTGCGGCACACCGGCGATGGAGAAGATCCGGACGCACGCACAGCGACCTTTCTGGTAAACCTAGCCGACGATCTGGGTGAACGGACGAATCTTGCCGAACAACATCCAGAAATCGTCAGCCGCTTGCGACGGTTGCACGAAGGCCACCTGGATTGATGGAATCCAGAGACCCATCAACGCTGTCTCCCACCGTCCACTTCGCATAATCGTTCTCATCGCGAATCACACGGCGATAAAGCGTATCTCGCTCGATCGGATCGCGGCCTGCCTCGGAGATCAAATCGCGAATTGTATCGACCGTCAAACACTCGGGTGTCGTCGCCCCCGCGTCGTGGTAAATCAATTCGTGTCGAACCGTGCCATCGAGATCATCCGCACCATAGCTGAGCGCGGTCTGCGCCGTGCCGATGCCGAGCATGATCCAGTACGCCTTGATGTGCCGTATGTTGTCGAGCATCAGCCGGCAGATCGCCATCGTTCGCAGGTCCATCAATGCCGACGGCTTTTTGATCTCCGCGAGCTTCGTGTTCTCGGGGTGGAACGCGAGCGGAATGAAGACTTGAAAACCACCGGTCTCATCCTGCAGATCGCGTAGTCGAATCAGGTGGTCAATCCGATGGTACGCTTTTTCAATGTGCCCGTAGAGCATCGTACAATTGGACCGCAATCCGATCTGGTGAGCCGTACGGTGGATGTTTAGCCACGCGTGGGTGTTTGCCTTGTGCTCACAAAGTTCGTCTCGCACCTCCTGATGAAAGATTTCCGCGCCACCACCGGGTAAACTTCCCAGCCCCGCGTTGCGCATGTCCTCCAAAACCCAGCGAACGCTCCGCTTGGTTTGAAACTCGAACCAATTGATCTCAACGCCGGTCCACGCCTTGAGGTGGATCTGAGGGTAGTGCGCGTGCAGTGTCGAGAGGATCCCCCGATACCACTCATACGGTCGCTTGTGGTGCAACCCACCGACGATGTGCATTTCGGTGCAACCGTGCTCAGTTGCCTCGCGCCCACGATCCACAATCTGCTCGTCACTCATCGCATACCCCTTGGGGTCTCGAAGGTCGCTGCGGAACGCGCAGAATCGGCAGCGATAGACGCAAACGTTCGTCGGATTGAGGTGCGTGTTGATGTTGTAGTAGCCGACATTTCCATTGAGTCGCTCGCGGACCAAATTGGCCAGTTGGCCAACTTCCTGCAACGACACTTCAGGTTCATAAAGAAAAATACCGTCGTCCAACGACAAACGCTCTCCGGTTTCGACCTTATCGCGAATCTCGCGAAGTCGTGCTGCGTGTTCGGTCTTATTCATGCTGAATCATCTTCGCGGGAAAGTAGTTCACTTCGTCTAATCAACCGATTCCCTGGTATGGCCACAACTGTTGCGTCAGCCGAGGTAGCAGTCCAGCCCTCCGGCCACCAACAATAGTAGGCTGATCCAGGCGTTGATCTGGAAGAAGGCCGTGTTGACCCGGGCCAGATCGTTCGGCCTAACCAACCGATGTTCCCACAGCAAAAGCGCCGCGATCACCACGAGGGCACATCCATAAATCCATCGCAACCCGAGCCGCGGATCGGCCAGCGGAAGGGCGACCAACAACAAAAGCATGACCGCGTGCGCCGCCGCCGCCAATCGCAGTGCTCGCGGCACGCCCCATTTCGCGGGGACGCTGTGAAGGTTGACCGACGCGTCGAATTCGGCATCCTGGCATGCGTAAATGATGTCAAACCCAGTCACCCACGCGGCGACCGCGGCGGCCAGGATCAATGGGGCGACCCAGTCGCTCGGTTCGATGAGCGAAGGATACCCGCGGATCGCCACCCAGACGCAGATGGGAGCCAACGACAAGGCGACCCCAAGCCAGAGGTGAGCGGCGGCCGTGAATCGTTTCGCAAGACTGTAACCGAGCAGAAAAAATAGCACCGGAACCGACGCCACCAGGGGCAATTGATTTGGCAGAAATAGACCACACGACACGATGAAGCCGAGGCTGCAAAGGATCGTGAACCACCTCACTTCGCCGCGCGATAGGAGGCCTGCGGGGAGGTGCCGATTGGCCGTTCGTGGATTGGCCGCGTCAAAACGCTGGTCGACCAGTCGATTGAACGCCATCGCGGAGCTTCGGGCGAACACCATGCAAAGGAAAACTGCCAAAACCTGCCGCCAACCGACACCCACCAACGAACCATCGGGAAGCGGAACGAATGTCGCCATCAGCAACGCCAAGCACGCGAAGGGAAGGGCAAACAACGTGTGGGAGAATCGAATCAGCCCCAACAACCGCACGACTCGATCGGTGGCCGCAATCGGATCACGCATCGCCAGCTTGTCGGTCATCGCTCTCCCCACCGACGGATCATGCGATTGTCAATTCCGAGTTGATCGAGAATCCGAGCGACGATGAAGTCGACCAAGTCGTCCAGAGACTCAGCCCCGTGATACCAACCGGGCATCGCCGGGAGTACGATCGCCCCGCCATTGGCCAAACGATGCATGTTCTCCAAAGCAAACACCGAAAGAGGTGTTTCGCGCGGCACGAGAACCAATTTGCGATGCTCCTTCATGTGCACCTCGGCGGCCCGTTGGATCAAGTTGCTGCTGGTCGCATGTGCGATCCCGGCGAGCGTTGACCCGCTGCAGGGACAAACCACCATCCCACCCGTTAAAAACGAGCCACTGGCAATGGGTGTCATGAAATCGTCGTGTTGGTGATACCTCAAACGATCGCGTTGGGCCTGCGTGAGTGGTATCAGCTCTCGCTCGGACCATGTGGGCCTGTAATCCACGAGAGGGGCCGGCTGGAACTGCTTGAGCGAGATACCCAGCCCAAGCTCGGTCTGGACGACCGCGACTCCCGAGGGACTGATCGTCAAGTGAACGTCGCGGTCCGCCGCGAGCAACGCTCGCAGCAGGCGAACCGCATAAATCGCCCCGCTGGCCCCGGTGATCGCGAGCACAATCGGCAGGCGATGCAGATCGCCGGACTCGAAGCGACGCGTTGGCGGCGCGGGTTCGACCGATTCGCGATCATCCATGCGATTTGGTCCCCACGTAGATCGTCGCGACACCGAACGTCAACGGGGTGAATTGACACTGGGTGATGCCGACCCCTTCCATGCGGTCAACCAACTTCTGGCCGTCGGGGAACTCGAGGACCGACTCTTGAAGGTACTTGTAAGCCGATTTGTCGTTGCGAGCGAAAAAATTGCCGACTCGAGGAAGGATGTTCGCGAAATAGAATTGGTAGAGTTGCTTGAACCCAATCGCTGTCGGCCGTGAAAATTCGAGAATCATCACCTGTCCACCCGGGCGACAGACTCGCAACATCTCGGCGAGACCCCGGTTGGTATCGGAGACGTTCCGCAGCCCGAAAGCGACCGTGACGCATTGAAACGTGTTGTTGGAAAACGGCAGCGAGAGTGAATCGGCTTCCAGGTAATCAACCAGCGCCTGCGACGCCTCCGCGCCGCGACTCTTGGCATGAGCAATATTCAACATCGCACGACAAAAGTCGGACCCGATGACCTGGACCCGCGTTCCGGCCCGCCTCTTGATTGCCAGCGCGAGATCGCCGGTACCGGTGCAAACATCGAGAATCGGCCAATCGCCGTCGATCTTCAACTGGTCCACCGCCGACTTACGCCAAAGGCGATCGATGTTCAGGGAGAGTAGGTGGTTCATCAAGTCGTACCGCGGCGCGACCTGACGAAACATGTCACGAACTCGGCCGCCGCTTTTGTCGACCGGCGAGTTTGCGGAAGGACGCTGCTCGGCAGGAGGCGCGTCGCTGGCGAGCGATCGGTTCATCAAAACGTCCTTCAAAACATGAAGCTCCTGTGAATCGCTCAATCCTTTTGATGGGGCGAACTTCTCGAACGACTACCCTGTTAAACCGCGGGTTCAGCGATTAACGCAACCCTCGGCGATACCTCTCTCACGATTCGAGCATCCGACAGATCATGCGGACCCTTCTATTCGACATTGACGGAACCCTGATCGATACGGCAGGGGCGGGACGCGATGCGCTGAACTCGGCATTCCACCAGGTTTTTGGAATCCAGCCGTCGCGAAGGCTCGATTTCAGTGGACGAACCGACCGCAGTTTGATCGATGAAATGCTTCGGGTCCATGACGTGCCGCTGTCAGCTGCGAACCAGCGGCGGCTGCAAGAAGCGTTCGTGGCGGCATTGCCACACTGGATGACGGTCTCGTCGGGCCGCGTGCTTCCGGGTGTTCAGCCGCTGCTGGTCCATCTGGCCGGGATTGACCTGCTTCGCCTGTGGTGCATGACGGGCAACCTGCAGCTGACGGCCCACTGCAAGCTGCAGCACTTTGGACTTCTGAGTCACTTCGCTCGCCTGATCGGAGGCGATCATGACGACGATCGCTGTGACCTCGCACGGCGAGCCCAATCGGAGCTCCAGCGTGAACACGGCGTTGCCGCCGCGAGCGACTGCGTGGTGATTGGCGATACGGTGGCCGACATCGCGTGTGCTCGCGCCATTGGCGCTCGAGTCATCGCGTGCTGTACCGGCGCTCACGATCGTGCACGGCTACTCGATGCCGACCCTGACGTATTGCTTGACGACTTGACCGACCTCGACGTCGTCACCGACGCCATACTCGCCTAAAAGGGGACGGACCCCTTTTTCGCATCCCGCATGCCACCTACTGCGGTTGCTTGCGAAGGTCCAACCACTCACTATGGAACGTCCCCTCGCGATCGGTCCGCTTGTAGGTGTGCGCGCCAAAGTAGTCGCGTTGAGCTTGCAAAAGGTTGGCGGGAAGTCGGGCCATGCGGTATCCGTCGTAATAATTCAGCGCGACACTGAACGCGGGTACGGGGACGCCCATCACCGCCGCGGTCGCGATCACCGCGCGCCAACTCTCCTGAGCCGTATCGAGTGCCTTCTTGAAGTAGGGATAAATCAGCAAATTCTCGAGATTGGGCGACTCGTCGAACGCTTCTTTGATTCGGTCGAGGAATTGGGCACGGATGATGCATCCGCCTCGCCAAAGGAGGGCGCTTTGGCCGTAATCCAGGTCCCAAGCGTGCTCCCGCGAGGCGGCCTGCAATTGGACAAAGCCCTGGGCGTAACTGACGATCTTGGACGCGTAGAGCGCCTGTTTGACCGCCTCGACGAATCGCTTCTTGTCACCAACCAATTGCTGGCAGACCGCAGCGAGCTTGGCATTGTCTCCGGCACGCGGACCGCTCAGGATTTTGCTGGCTCGAACCCTCGCGTCCTTCTGCGCCGACAAACCGCGGGCGAAGACGGCCGCCGTCACGAGCGTGCTCGGAACGCCGAGATCAAGCGCCAACTGGCTCATCCATTTGCCCGTTCCTTTGGCGCCCGCGACATCGAGAATCGCGTCGACGAGGTGACCGTCGCCACCCAGGTCATCTTTTGCACTGAAGATATCGCGAGTGATTTCGATTAGGTAGCTTTGCAGTTCACCGCGGTTCCACTGGGCGAACACCTCGTGCAGTTCGTCGTTGGTCAGCCCGGCGACTTCGTGCAGCAATTGGTAGGCTTCGCAGATCAACTGCATGTCGCCGTATTCGATCCCATTGTGGACCATTTTTACGTAGTGCCCGGCACCTCGAGGGCCAACCCACTCACAGCAGGGAATGTCTTCGTTCGGACCGACCTTGGCGGCGATCGATTGGAACATCTCCTTGATGTGGGGCCAACAATCGGCGCTGCCACCGGGCATCAGACTCGGCCCTTTCAGGGCGCCCTCTTCACCTCCCGAGACACCGCAGCCGCAGAACAACAGTCCGGCATCTTCGACCGTCTGGGTTCGCCGCTCGGTATCGAGGTAATGCGTGTTGCCGCCGTCGATGATGATGTCGCCGGGGTCACACAGAGGCAACAGTTGACCGATGATCGCGTCAACGGCTGGTCCGGCCTGAACCAGCATCATCAGTTTGCGTGGCCGTTTGACCGACTGAACGAACTGCTCGATCGAGTGACAGCCGACGAACTGCTTTCCCTTCGCTCGACCGGCGATCAATTCATCAACCTTGCTCGTCGTGCGGTTGTACACGGCAACCTTGTAACCGCGGCTTTCGACGTTCAAGGCCAAGTTCTCGCCCATCACCGCCAAACCGATCAGGCCGAAATCACAGTCACCGCTCATCATTTCACCGCTGTCAAGTTGTGTGGTTTAAAGTAAATCGAGCGATCGGGCCACCTTCCGGGGGTGCCCGCCGGAGTGCCACCCCACAAACGCGGCACGTCGCGTCGATGCAGAGTTTATTCCAGCGGTGGGGTTTCGCGAAACCCGTCAACCGGTGCGTCCCATTCACGGCAGGAGCTCTCCCGGCCAAGGTACGAAAATGCGCGGATCATCCGCTTTCCAACGCACTCGCCGGCGTCTACGTTACGCCGACCTACCGAGTTTTCTCGTCCATCCCTTCGATCAACGATGAGGTTCGTGCCGTGGTCGCCTCTCCCAGACGCTTTCGACTTTGGTCAGTGATTCTTCTATCGCTGTCCCTCCCCGTGATGGCGGCGGAACCGCTGGTGGCGCAGGAAGTGCCGGCGGGCGACGTGTCCGCTGTCGTGGTGACCTCCGATGCCGAAGGTGCGATGGATGTGGCGGCTCTCCAGTCGGCAATCGAGGCTGCTGCGCTTGCGGGTCACAATGCCTGGATGTTGACGTGCTGCGCCTTGGTGCTGTTCATGACCGCGCCTGGTCTGGCGATGTTTTATGGAGGTTTGGTCCGCAAGAAGAACGTGCTCAGCGTCATGATGCAGTGCATGTTTCTGATGGGCATGATGACTGTGATTTGGGCCATCTACGGCTACTCGCTCGCTTTCGGTGGTGGCGGCGATGGTGGCTGGATCGGCAATGGCGAGTTCCTCTTCATGAAGGACGTGCAGCGGAGCTGGGATGAGGTTGCCGGGGCACCGTTCACTCCGATGGAAGGCGGTATTCCTCGGCTCACCCACATGCTTTTTCAGGGCATGTTCTTCATCATCACCCCGGCCCTGATCTGCGGGGCGTTTGCGGAGCGAATGAAGTTCAGTGCGATGGTCGTCTTCTCGATCCTTTGGGGAACGCTCATCTACTGCCCTCTGTGTCACTGGGTTTGGGCGGGTGGACCGCTTGCGTTCGGCCCCGATGGGATCGCAGGTGGTGCGCTGGATTTCGCCGGCGGCACCGTCGTGCACATCAGCAGCGGGGTATCGGCACTCGTCGCGGCAATCCTCATTGGTCCACGGATTGGCTATCCCCAGGAGCCTCACCAACCTCACAACCTCACCTACACCGCGCTGGGCGCCTCGATGCTTTGGTTCGGCTGGTTCGGATTCAATGCCGGCAGTGAACTGCTCTCTGACGAACTCACCAGCAGCGCTTTCGCGGCGACACACTTCTCGGCTGCAGCGGGAGCCGTCGCTTGGGCATTGACCGAGTGGCTGCTCAATGGCAAACCGACGGTGCTTGGCGCCAGCTCGGGCGCGGTCGCCGGGTTGGTCTGCATCACGCCCGCCGCGGGCTTTGTCCAGCCCATGCCGGCACTGGCCATGGGCGCCGCCGCCGGTATCCTCTGCTACTTCGCCTGCTCCATGCTCAAGCACCGACTCCGCTACGACGACGCTCTGGATGCATTCGGCGTTCACGGTGTCGGCGGGACGCTCGGCGCCCTTTTGACGGGTGTCTTCGCGACACGCGCGTGTTGGGACATTGCGGACGGGGCTCCACTCGGACTGATCGAAGGGAATGCTCAGACCATTGTCGGCCAGGCCGTGGCCGTAGCGATCACGTTTGCGTTTGCGGGACTGGGTAGCCTGATTCTGCTGAAATTGGTCGACGTCGCAATTGGACTGAGAGTTCGCGCCGAGGTCGAACAGCGAGGGTTGGATCTCACCGAACATGGCGAGGAAGGATACACCCTGATCTGATTTTAGGCTTGTCTCGATTCCTAGCGCTCACGTGAGTGCTTCCCAACGCTCACGTGAGCTGACCGACTCGCTGCCGCCCGTGGGGGTGAGTCGGCCGCCTCCGCGTGGGCTTCGTTGGGGGTTGCTTCTGCGGTAAGCTGTCTCTGTCGCCACATGGGGCGGCCGTCGTTCCTGCCCGGTAAGCCGCCCACAGCCAGGAACGGACGCCGTTGGCGGCTTGTTCGTTAAGGGCGGGACATGAAATTCCATCGGGACCTTCAACCCGAAGCGATGGACGATCCGTCTCTGCCCGACAGAGCACACCGCGATGCCCTCGATGGCCTAGGGCGTTTGAATCGCGCGACGGGAGTCAGTGGTTCGATCTACAAGCGGCTTCGTCGGTACGCACTCGGCGATCGAGGCCCGCTGAGGATTCTCGACCTTGCCACCGGCGGAGGTGATTTGCCCATTCGCTGGGCGACTGCGGCCGCTCGTGAACGGATCGCCATGCGAATCACCGGAATTGACTTCAGCCCTCGAGCGGTCCACTACGCTCGGCGGCAGGCCGAGCACGTCGGTGCCGATGTCACCTTCCTGCAGCGAGATTGTTTGAACGATCGGATTCCAACCGGGTTCGATGTCGTCACGTGTAGCCTCTTTGTACATCATTTGAACGTCGCTCAACTCCAAAGGCTGCTTTCGGTCATGCAATCCTGCAGCGAGCGGGCCGTGTTGATCTGCGATCTCGAGCGGACGCGACTGAACCTCGCTGCCGTCTGGTTTGCCTCAAGGGTCCTCAGCCGCTCAGAGGTCGTCCGCAGTGATGCGATCCGCAGCGTCCGGTCCGCCTGGACACGCGAGGAGTTTTGTGCGATCGCCGAACCGACACTCGGTCGTCCAGTAAGAGTCATGGCGCTGCCCCCCTGTCGCTACCTCGCGGTGATCGATGATGCGGTTGTCAAAGTACCCGAGGCTGAGTTGACGCCCGCATTGCAGGCCACTTGATGGCGTTCGACCGTTCTTGCAGGCGTGACTTGAAGGTCTTGGTAATGGGGGCGGGACCGGCAGGGATCACGACAGCGCTGCGACTTCAACAACATGGCATTGCGGCGATCGTGGTCGAACGTGAAACGTTTCCACGCGACAAACTTTGCGGATGCTGCTTGAACCTGGCGGGACTCGCGTCGGCCAGCGTCGTCGGGTGCGACCACCTGCTGAGGGCCGCGGTGCCCCAGCCGCTTTCGGCTTGGGAGATGCGACTTCACAGCCACACGATTCGTACCTCCCTGCCCGGTGGAATCGCCCTGCGTCGATCGACGATGGATTCTCTGCTGGCCGACGAATCGCTTCGCCGAGGGATCGATCTGCGGATGGGATGCGAGGCGACGATCTCTCAAGTGTCGACCGAATCGCAGCCCCCATCGATCAATCCACAAAACGGGTCGCGCTCGCGGGAGGGCATCGATGTCATCTTGCGGGCGGTGTCGGGATCAAATTCCCGCGGCGGCGTGAGCCCCAATCCGACTCGCGCCAAAGGAACACCCTCGACTCATCGTTTTGACGTCGTCGTGGTAGCGACCGGGCTGGCGGGGACTTCGCTCTCGCGTTGGGCCCCGTGGAAGCAACCTCCCTCAGGCCCGCTGGGAATCGGATTGATTGTGGATAATGTCACCGAAGTGGTCGCGGGCACCATTCACATGGTCGTGGGGGACAAGGGCTACGCCGGATTGGTGCGGTTGGAGGATGGTCGCGTCGACATCGCGGCTGCGTTGCGAGTCGCGGACCGGCGGCCGAATAGGGGATCGGTTAAAGCGTCCAGTGCCAGCCCGAGGACGAGAGAGCAGCTGAGCGAGGAGCTGGCAAGCCTGCTTCTGGACGGCGGTTTTGGGAAAGTAGCCATCGATCCGCTTCAATTGAGGACATCCGCGCGTCTGACAAGAAGCCGCACGGCAGGGTGGGCCTCGGTCCTGTTGGTGGGAGACGCCGCAGGGTACGTCGAGCCATTTACCGGGGAAGGCATGGCATGGGCAATGCAATCCGGCATCGCGGCGGCAGACACGATCGCCCAGTGGGCGGACCGTTCCACGGGTTCACAAACACGCGGAGCAGCCGGTGTGGGTGATCGCTGGGCGGCGGAGTATCGTGGTTTCGCCAGAAACCGCCAGTGGACCTGCCGGGCCATTGGTTACGGACTTGCCCACAATCGTTCGCTGGCCTGCGCAAACCGACTGCTGCGGATCGCTCCCTGGGCCACCGATCGCATCGTTCGCCGGGTGGTCAAGCGGCTGAATCGCATCCGGGTTTGACCGTCGCTTACCGTGCGAGAGTGTGTCAATCCGCTTGCCAGATGGTCGCACAGCAGTGAATATGAACGCATGTGAACCGCCAAACGTTTGGTGGGACCTGGTGACGAAGGGACCGTGCGACGCCCTGAATGGGGGCAGTTCGCCGGCGTGGGCACCGACCCGAAGCGATCGACCAATATGACCTCAACCATCACCGGCATCGGCGTTTCGACGCCGGAGCTGAGCATCGATCGACTCACTTCGGCTCGGATCGCTCGAACGATGGTCTTTGAATCAGACGAAACCGTTCGTGCTTTGCCGGCCCTCTACCGGATGACGGCGGTCGAGCAACGTGGCAGCGTTCTGTTGGAGCCGTGCGAAACTCATAAAGGGAACGTCACTCAGACTTTCTACCCGGAGGCTCGGGGTGAAACGTGTTCCGGACCGACCACCGAAGCTCGCAGCCTACGCTATGCGGAACTCGCAACCCCCTTGGCTGTTCGCGCCTCCCGAGCGGCGCTCGAAAATGCCGGTACGGACTCGTCGGCCATCACGCACCTGATCGTGATCACATGCACTGGGTTCTACGCCCCGGGCGTCGATATCGAATTGATTGAACAGCTCGGGTTGAGCACGGAGACCCAGCGAGTGCAGGTCGGATTCATGGGCTGCCACGGGGCGATCAATGGATTGCGCGTCGCGCAGGGACTTCTGGCGGCTGAACCTTCGGCGAAGGTGTTGATGGTTAGCGTCGAGCTATGCAGTTTGCATTTCCAATATGGCTGGGACACCGATCGTGTCGTCAGCAATGCGATCTTCGCCGACGGCGCCGCCGCCATCGTACTCGAAAGCACCAGCTTGCTTTTCAATGGAGCACGCGAACATCCTCGACTAGTTGCAACGGGGTCCAAGTTGATCCCCGACTCGCGCGACGCGATGTCATGGCGAATCGGCGACCACGGCTTTCAGATGACGCTCTCGGCGGAAGTTCCCGGAATCATCGAAGCAAAGCTCCGAGACTACATGGAGGGCTGGCTTTGTCGGTCTGACCTCGCCGTGGGTGACATTCGGGGATGGGCTGTCCACCCGGGAGGCCCGAAGATCGTTCGTGCGACACAAGACGCGCTCGGCCTGTCGGATGACGCGGTTGGCGTTTCACGTGAGGTGCTCTCGCAACATGGCAACATGTCCTCAGCGACGATGTTGTTCATCATCCGTCGGTTCATCGAGCTTTCGATACCGCGACCCTGGGTGATGGTCGGCTTTGGACCCGGATTGGAGATCGAGGTCGCGCTTTTGAGGTGAGACGAGGGTGCGACTGTGCTTTCGGTTCGCTCGACCATCCGCACCTCGCATGATCAGCCGCTTCGGACGATTTCGACTCTCCGCAGCTAGAACTCGAATTGGAATCGCATCGAGAACATATCCGCGCGGCTCTCGCCCATCACCGGGTCGGTCAATGTCGGTCGGACGTAGTTGAACGAGACTCGGGTGTAGGGGTTGAGGTACCAGTTGACCCCATACGTCATTTCTTCGAGATACCCGCCCTGCACGCCCGCGTTATCTAGGTCGATGAACGCCCATCGGACTGCTAGTTCGATCGCGCCGCACCCCGTCCAACCGCTGCCTTGGCTTCGATCGAAGACGTTGCTCTTGGGCGTCACCCTCTGGAAGATCCCCTCGCGGAAACGCCCCAGGATGCTTGTCGGGCTGTACGATCGGCTCTCCCCGGTCAAGAACCAGCTTCCGAATACGTAGCCGCCGCGGAACGTCGCGTTGTCATGCGCCTCACGGTTGACCTCCGCAATGATCAACTCGCTTTGTATCGAGAAAGGCCCGCTGACCCAGGCACTTTCAAGCCCGTAGAGCATGACATGGTTGGCGTCGAAGATGTCACCGGTGTCGACAAACACGGGGACCCCACCAACGCCCTGCTGACGCATCCGAATGCTTGGCCGACTCGAATATCGAACCGGATCGTCACCTGGCGTTCGATAACTGTAAGACCCACCGAGGTGAAGCAGACGACGGGTGAAGGCATCGTCCTCCTCGAACCACGCGAGGTAGGTCGTATGGGCCGTCGCGGCGTAGCCCGATTCGAACGACACGTCGTCGCCGAAATCATCGCTTGAGGACCGGAATCCTCCCAGCGCGAACGTAAGCCGCTCTTCCAAGGCGTTACCGTAGACCATCATCCCGGTATTTCGCGCCGGAGCAAAGGTGTCGGCCAGTGAGCGTTCGTTAAACGTGATGAAACGGTTGGGCGAATAGCGTTCGAGGCTGAAGGGCTCGAAATAATAACCCACGATCAAGTTGTTGATCACGGGGATATTGGTCAGTGCGATCCAATTGTCGAGAAACCGGGGTCTCGTGTCACCCGCGAAATCGAACTCGAGGCGATACTCGACGGTCTCATACAGCTCGCCGTACACCCCGAGCCTCGCGCGGCGAAAGAACACCCCATCCGGGATTTCACCCACCGTCGCTCGATTCACGTCATCCTGCGAGAACCACGCGTAATCGTTCTGGAGCTCGACCGTTATGTTCGCCGTCGGCTTGAGCTTCTCGTTCTTTTTCGGTTCGGTCTCGGCGAAGGCATCGCGATCGCTGTTGATGCCCCAAGATTCTGTGATAGGTTCTGGAACGACGCTTTCGAGCGGGTCATCGATCGCCTCATAGAAGAAATCGGCGAGCGTCGGCGGGCCATCGATTCGCGGTGGCTGGGATCGACCTAGGGAGGCCATTGCACCTACGAGTGCGAGCGCCACGACAACCGCTCGTTCCCATCGGTGGGACCTAAGCACCCCGAGCGGATTCACGCGTCGGTCGCGATGGAGCGTTCCCTTCGACGGGGTCTCCCCTTCGCATCGTCGAAACTGCACGCGTGATTCTCGGTTGACGGACGAATCTTCTTCGGCCAGCGCGATCGAACCCGATTCGCCGTGGCTTTTCGTCGCTAACCCATGGTTAGCGAGCGAGGCCTAGCCGTGCCGAGGAGAAAACAGCATCTCCAAGACCCCTGTTAGGCTCTGGAGACGATGTCGGGCAACCCTGATTTTGGCAGTCAACCGATCCCAGCGATCGTCAAAGATGATAGCGCGACGTTCTCACCATCGGTGGGGGACGGCTCTAGGCGGCTCGCACCAACTCGCCCTGAATCGCTTCAACGCATGTCGATCCGACGGTCGCCGCCCGCTGATTCGCAGCGGCCATAAGCGCTAAATCTGCCCTCGAAGAAACCAAGGCGACTCGACCCTCACTCAGCTCGTGCAGACGCACCAGCGCGGCATCTTCAAACCATTCGCCGCGCCCGCCTGCCATGTCCACCGCGGTGCGAACAAAGGCCATCGTGTCCCCCAACTGAAATGCGTCGAGGTCGATCCGAAGCGGACAACAGTCGAGCCAAGGTCGTAGTTCCTCCACCCCCTCGAACGAGGTCGCAATCACCGTCGAGAGCCAGCGGTGGTTTGCTGCCAGGGCCGCGGCCGCCTTGGCGGTATTTCGATCGCAGCGATCGATCAGCCACAGGGTGCGAACTTGACTTCGACCCGCGGCGCTGATCGCTTCGCCGATCCGCTGCTCCAAATGGTCCCCAAATGGGTCGATCGACATCGCGATCGCAAGCCGCGCCAACGCAGCGCGCATCGAAGAGGCTCCACCCGTCGTGAAGATGGCGTCCACCGCCTCGCAGCCGATCCCCGATGTCCCGGCCACTCTTTTCAGCAGCGTGGTCGAGCCGCATCCGCGATGGCTCAGCAGCATCGCGCTGCGGGCCTCGCTGCGGACCATGAACTCGAGCCTTGCGATCGCTTCGCGTTGGGGCGTTCCCGCAAAAAACGTGTCGGGTGTCGTGACCGGACCGAACGGACTACGCTTGAACGTCAAGTGATGATGAAAATTCATGGGCGTTCCGTGAATTGCAGCAGGCGGATGCGGCCCTGTCGCCGGCCGCTAATACATTCGCTAAATTCGTCCATACCAGCCGTAAGCTCAAGCGACCGGACCCGATTCGTCCATACCAGCCGTAAGCGCTAGCGACCGGACCCGATTCATCCATACCAGCCGTAAGCGCAAGCGACCGGACCCGATTCATTCATACCAGCCGTAAGCGCAAGCGACCGGACCCGATTCATTCATACCAGCCGTAAGCGCTAGCGACCGGACCGAGAACCTGTCGGCGATCACTAATACATTCGCTAAATTCGTCACGTCAGACGGTCCCCTTGAACCTTTCGGAAGTGACCCGTCCACGGAAGCGTGCTTTCGACGATCCCTGCTATGACTCGCCGTTATTTCTTTCCTGAATTACCACCCGACGGGGGACTACTGCGGCTTCCTGAGGCCGAAACACGACACGCGGTAACCGTCATGCGAGTTCAGGAGGGGCAATGGATCACGCTTTTTGATGGCCAAGGACGTGAATGTGAGGCAATCATTGACCGTGCAGGACGTCGCGAGGTGGTTTGCATCGCGCAGCGTTCACGACTCGTCTCGCGCGAAAACGCTCGACATCTCACGCTCGGCATCGCGATGCCCAAGGGGGATCGCGCCAAGGAACTCGTCGAGCGGCTGACCGAGCTGGGCGTCAACACGCTCGTGCCGCTTCATGGCAAACATTCGCAGTGGAACACGTCCGACGCGGCGATCGAAAAGTGGCGGCGAGTGGTGATCGAATCGTGCAAACAGTCCGGACGCAATCAGCTCATGCGGATCGACCCGCCCGTGCAGATTTCCGCTTGGCTGAGCGCTCCCGTCCGCGCCGGAGCCCTTCGCATCCTCGCCCACCCCGATGGCAAAAGGCTGCAAGCATCGGAGCTCACCTCGTGCCCCGAGCTCGAAATTGCAGTCGGGCCTGAGGGCGGATTCTCATCCGGCGAAGTCGCCGCGGCCGCAGCCGGTGGGTGGACAATGGTTTCTCTCGGCGACAGGATTTACCGGATCGAAACCGCCGCGCTCGTGCTGGCCATCAATGCGACCCAGTCGTAAATCGAATCCCCAAGGTTGATCCGATGAAATTACTCCTGTTCAGCGACCTGCACCGCGATGCGGAGGCGGCCGCGCGGCTGGTCGACCTGTCGGCAGACGTTGACGTGTTGGTCGGTGCGGGCGATTTCGCCAATCGCCACGAGGGACTCGGCGACACACTTGGCATCCTGCAAACGATCACGAAACCCGCCGTACTCGTCCCCGGCAATGGGGAAACCTTCGACGAACTCCGAGCAGCCGCCTCGATCTGGCGTTCCGCGACCGTGCTGCATGGCAGTGGGCTCTCTATCGACGGAATCCCGTTCTGGGGCGTTGGCGGCGGGATCCCGGTCACGCCGTTTGGCGACTGGAGCTACGACTTTACGGAGGAGCAGGCGGCCGAATTACTGGCTGATTGCCCCCCGCAATCTATACTCGTGGTCCACTCCCCGCCGTTGGATACGGTCGACCACGACAGCACGGGCCGAATTCACGGCAGTCGAGCCATTCGGGACGTCGTCCAATCCAAACAACCGCTACTAGTCGCCTGCGGTCACATTCACAGCGATTGGGGGAAGCGGATGAAGTTGGGAGAAACCAAGATCGTCAATGCGGGGCCTTCCGGCGTGATCGTTGAGATTTCGCCGCCGGCATGAGCGGTCCCGTCCACTCCTTCCCCGAACCCTGTCCGAGACTTCCTGAATGCAAATGCTCCACCGACGCCTCCGGATCGTTCCCGTTCTCATTTGTCTAACGCTGATTTCGCTCGCCGCCATTTCGCAACCGGCAGGTGCCGGCGAACCCGCAACGGTCGCCGAGGCCGCCGCGGTGATCGATCTGTCCCAGTTCCCGATGGCGGGTGAAGATCCCAAACCCAACCACCGTGCGATCGCTAGTCAGAGCTACTCAACTCGTGCGGGCGTCTCGGAAGCGGCCAATCAGCTCGTCGCATCGCTGCTTTCGGCTGGCTGGAAAGAAGCCTCACCGGGAACCATTACCGATGCCTACGCCAGTACCACGCTAACTCGAAACGGCTTTGCTTTGTCACTTTCCGTGATGCCTGGTCAGGGACCCGGTATGGCAACCGTGAACCTGCAAAATCATGGCAATGTCGACTTCGCCTCGCTGCCGCTGCCCGATGGCTTCAAGCCGCTGTACGCCATGCCGACCATGGCCATGTACCAATCCGATCAGACGGTCGAGGACGTGGTTCAAAAATTCCGCGGGGCGCTCGAAGCGGGCGGATGGAAGCCTTATGGCGAGGCGATCGGATCGTTTTACATGAAGCGGAACGCGGTAAAACTGCTCGTGAGCGTCACGCAGGCCGCGGGGCTAAATGCAAAAACCGCGATCCAAATCACCTCGGAGCAACTCTCGCTCGACCTTCCCATTCCCGATGACGCCGTGGGCGTGCAGTACTCCGACGCGGTGGGGAATCTTCTCTTCGACAGCCCGCAATCGCAGTCGGACGTGGCCGGCTTCATGAAACAAGCCCTCGCCCAGAAAGGTTGGACCGCCACAACGGATAAACCCATTCGCGTGCAGTTCTGGGATCACCTCATTTTCCGAAACGCCGCTGGCGAATTGCTCGATGTCGAGTTCAAAACCGTCGACGATCGATCCCGGATCGCTGTGAAGTTCACGACCGCCGAGGAATTCAAACGGCAATCGGAAGCAGCCCAGACGCTAGCCAAAAAACGGCAAGAAGAAATGGAGGCGGCCAAGATCGAACCCAAATGGACCATCACTCTGCCCGAGGGAATCACGGTCGCCAAGGCGTCGGCCAAACAAATCGAGTTCAAGGTGGCTGCGGGAAAGGCTCGCGATGCGGCGGGCATCGTCATCACGGCGCTCGAAGCCGCGGGGTGGAGATCCAAAGTGGTGGTGTCCGAACCAATTGTCGGCGAAATCGAACTCCAGAAGGATAATGCTCGGCTGAGCCTCTCCTACACCGACACCGGCTTCACACCCCCGGAGTGCACGCTCGCCGTGTTCGGCAAGGGTGAACTGGTGCTCGCTCCGGCGAGTCGTTAGAGGCGACATCGGATTTCGACGTGGCTGCGGTCGTCGGCCTGCTGAGCAATCTGCGCTCAGGCAAGCCGGGCCTCCGTGGATTCCAGTCCGAACTCACTTCTTCGCCGGAGCCCGCACCATTTTGCTGAGCTCCGCGTCGAGGCTAGCCGCATAAATGTTGTTTGAGACCACTTTTCCCGAGGCATCGATCAACAACATCAACGGGAGCGTTTGCACGCCAAGTTGCTTGGCGAGCCCGCTCGACTCGAGACCACCATCCTCGTAAAGGTGAATCCACGGGGCGGTATTGGTTTTGAGGAATTCCAGCGCCTGTTCTCGGGTGCCGTCGACGTTGACTCCGACGATCTGAATCCCGGCCGCTTGGTACTTCGCCTGCAATTGACGAAGCAACTTCATGTCCTGCTTGCAGGCCTCGCACCAGGTCGCCCAGTAATGAATGATCACGGGTCGGCCGCTCAGCTTCGCCAAATCAAAGGGCTCATTCTTGATCGTCCTGCCGAGAAACGGTAGCGATTTGCCAGTGGATTCCAACCGCCGAAGCGCGCCAGTGGCTTTTTCGCCCGAGTCGGTGCCGGGGAATGATCGCGCGACCTTCGTGTAGTATTCGACCGCCTCCTTTTGTCTCTCTTCAAACTCCTTGCTCAGTCCCAATTGAAGTAGCGCCTGCGCGGCTTCAGCCGACTTCGGGTAAAGGTCGACGAACTTGGTTAACTCCGTCAAATACCACTCTTGAACTTTTGAGAAGTCGGCGTCCGGCGTCTGCTTTTGGACGTACTGAGAGCTGATCAATTGGTATTCGACGTACGAACGCAGCGACGCATCGCCCGACGGCAATTCGTTGCTGAATTTCCTCAAACGCTGCAGCCCATCCGGATACGCCCCGCTTTGTACGGCGATCGTCACGGTGTCGACCAATTGCCGCATCCAGGTGTCACGCTCGGCCGAGTCGCTCGAGCTGGCGATCAATTTCTCGACCACGTCGACGCGTCGACGATTGAGGTCCGCACGAAGATCCGGTTTGCTCACGGCGGCCAGTTCGCGGTCGATCTTCTCGAGACTCCCCACCAATTCCTGCGCCTGAGCCCCCATCTGCGATCTCGCACCCTGCGAAAGCGCTGAGCCGCCAGGAGTGAAGAAATTTCCGCTCGCCTGCGTGAGCGGTTGGTCATCTCGCACCACTTGGGGCAAGTCGATCAGACGCCAAGCCTCACCACTTTGGATCAACGTGCCCACCAACAGCTGGCCACTTTGCCCTCCATCATCAAACATCGCGACAGCGTTCTCATAGACTCGCAAATCTCGAGTCGATTGATCCGTTCCCTCCGGAACGATCCCCGGCGGTGGCGATGCGAACTGGACCCATCGCGCCTGTTTGCCGACCGTATTTTGACGTGAAGCAAAGTCCGCGAACCCTGCCGCGGCATCTCTTGTTTTTTTGATCAACCTTTCCGTGATCGCCGGACTCAGACCCAGTGTCTTGAAATCCTGCTCGTTGGCGAGCAGTCGCGCGAATCGGGCGGCGTCGGCGGTGGCCACGGCCGCCACCAGCTCCGCGGTTGCTTCCTCTGCGGAAATCTGCCGCCACCGATCAATCTTGCCGTCCTCGTTCTCGTCAATTCCCCAGCGTGTCCCGGCCGTGCCGAGCCAGCGGTATTGATCGGCCTTTCCGTTGTGATCCGAGTCGATGTCGCGATAAACCTCGATCCCGTGGTCGTAATAGCACCACAGATCGACTTTTTTGTCTCCGTTGGTATCAGCGAAACGACGCAGCCGGGCCCCATCGGGACCCTCGACGGCCCAGCCGCTCCAACCATTCTCTCTCAAATCGAGGACCCGGCAGGCCGACGCGTCCTCTTTGGACACCTTTTCAAACGGCACGTCCGGCTGGACTGGCTGAAGCCCCAGCGCCGCATCAATCGAGGGGGCCGCGGCGGAACCACGTTCGCCCGAAAGCATGTTCAGCGGTGTGGCCGCGAGCACAGCCAAAAGCACCGGTGGCCGAAAGCGGTTGCAGAGAGAAGCCAAAATCATGGAGCGTCCTTTCTTTTCCTATCGTTCCGATTCAATGCGGTCGCCGGGGGGGCACCTGGGAGTCATCGCCTGATCAATTCGACGCCGCGGGTGCGACACCTTTGGGTTGACCCCGCCCCATTTAAGCGTATCGACCGGGTTGAAGAAAACAGAGCTTTCGCCATTCTTTGCCCTCAAAGCTGAAAAACCGGCGGGTCGTCACCTTCGACGCTCCCTACCTAAGTTCTTGACGCAGCCGAGGTCATCAGGGTTTGACAGGCTACGATCGATCCGTAAACTTGCGACTCGCTTGTTCGGGCGTGTAGCTCAGTTGGTTAGAGCGCTACACTGATAATGTAGAGGTCCCAGATTCGAGTTCTGGCACGCCCATCGCGTTCGGATCGTGGGAAATCGATCGAGAGATCCGAATTTAGCGAGTGTTTAGCGGGGGCGTAGCTCAGTTGGGAGAGCATCTGCTTTGCAAGCAGAGGGTCGTCGGTTCAAGTCCGTCCGCCTCCATCCCGGAGACCCCGGAAAACATCGGGAAAGCAGCATTTTCCCCCGTGTTTTCCGGGGTTTCTTCGTTTCCGTGCGTGCTCCGTGCGAAACCCTGCTGTGCCGGATTCTGTGCCGTTTTTGCATCCAACTGTGCCGGATTCTGTGCCGCTTTTTCAGGGCAGTTATCCACACCTATTGAGCAAGCCTTCGCAAAGTCTTGCTCGGTGACCAAGAGGTAGTTCTTCTCTGCCACCGCGGCGGTGTTGCCCATCCAGGCGCAGACGACGTAACGGGGGAGCTCCCGCTCGAGTTCCGTTTGCCGCGTTGCCCTCATCGAATGAAACAACCGGTCCCATGGTGCCACGCCGGCCCGTCGCAGGATCTTCAAGAACTGGGTCCGAAGGTTCGCGTTCGCCCACCCTCCCGGTCGCATTGCTTCGGCCCGGTAGCCCGGTTTATCGACGACGTAATTTTCCGCTGAGGGGTACTTCCCTTCCACGGTAGTCTCTTGAAACGCCCTTTCCAGGATCGCCCGCAACTCAAGGAACAGAGGCACCGATCGAATCCCCCGGCCTTCGTGGTGCTCCACCTTGGGCTCGGGAACGCTCATTCGACCAATCTCCCAGTCAATGTCGCCCCACTTCAACGACAGCGTCTCCGAGGGGCACCGCAGGCCACCGAATCGACTCAGCGCGACGATCACCGCCCAGGTCGTGCGCAGTGCTTGAGCACCTGACGGATCATCTCCGCAGGCACTTCGACGTTCGACTTGACCGACGACGTGGTCGCCTTGACGGTCGTGAATGGGTTTCGCCCGATCAGCTACCAATCGACACAGGCGTTCACAGTAGGCGTCCAGACTCTGCCACACCGACGGATCCGGCGTCATTTCAGTACCCCTTGGCGAGAGAAAAACCGCTGGGCCTGCGCCCGCGCAAAGGATCGAGCGAGGACCACGGCGGCGTACCATCTTTGGTGACCAAACCAGGGACGGGCTGGAGGTCAGCCCCGCGAAAACATGTTAACGACGCCGTTGGCCCCCGGAGGGCCCAAATACTTTTTCGGGTATGGGGCCGCCGTGGTGAAATCGGTCTGGGGAGCGGCCACCCCGGTCGTTGAGACGCTGCCGGTAAAACGTGTCGTACGTCAGTGACCGTTGTACGCCTCGAGCGCAGGCTGAGCGGTCGATCGGCGTGTTAGCTCTCGGCTTGCGGATCTGCCGCTCCACCGAGATGAGGTCTGACAAACCGCGATGACCACGCGCCAGCTTCATCCGTCGAGGCTGGCATACCGATCGCCCCGATTAACCCCGTCGCGTTCGCCTACGAAATCAAGTGGAAGCCGCGTACTAATCGGTCGATCGCATACACCGTGAACGGCTCATGCGTACACCATCGTTCTAGGGATAATCCACGAGATAATGGATATCTCGAGCCTCGGTTGGTAGCGTAAATGAACCGTCCGCTGGAGGTAGGAAAATCGTTGACAACCGGGGATAAACCGGCGATAAACGGATACTCCGAGATGAATCTCGGATAATTGAATGTTATTCGATTGAAGAGGCTTCCGGCAATCAAAACTCATCTTCTGACTGACGAATCGTTTCACTCGACGATGGTTAGCCCGATGGCGAACCCAGCCGACGACAATTCGTTGCCTGTTGATGTTTGGCCGTACGTCGATTCAATTCCTGTTAGTGACCTTGCCGGGTTTCTTATCGACGACAACGACGTTGAGATGGTCCGCCGTACGGGAGACGAACGGTTCGACCACGTCCTGATTCCCACGAAGAGCAAGAACGTATACCTTGTAATTGTGGTCGATCTCAATGAACGAAATGTATTCGGACATCACATACTGGACCTCAACCAAAAGTACGGTTTGGAAGCTTCTGAGAACGAATAACCATGCCATCCA
>JBGTCJ010000398.1:0-2306 GCA_041748895.1 Pirellulaceae bacterium | reverse complement strand
TCGGTGTGTCGATTCGCGGCAATCGTGGGGAGCGTCTGACTGTTGCTGAGCTTGGTGCTCGGTCGCGGCGGTTCCTCCTCGCGAATCATCCTGAGCAATTCATCCAGGGCCGCTTCCCGCATTCGCTGCTTGTCAAATGGGGTGCTGCCGGTCAGCAGCTCGTACAGCAGTACACCCAGAGAATAGACATCGCTTCGCGTATCGACATCCAGTTGATTGACACGCGCTTGTTCGGGACTCATGTACTCCAACGTGCCGATGATTTCACCCAGGCCGGTGTACATCGTCATCTCGGTCAATGGCTGGCTGAACGCCTTGGCCACCCCGAAGTCGATCACCTTGGCCACCGGCCGGCCGTCGTATTCGGCCACCAAGACATTCGACGGCTTGATATCGCGGTGGATGATCCCCTTCTGATGAGCGTGCTGGATCGCATGGCAGACGAGCAGGTGCAATTCCAATCGCTCGCGGGGCGTCAGCTGCTTTTCGTCGCAGTAGTCCGTGATCGGTTGGCCTTTGACCAGTTCCATCACGAAGTAGGGTCGACCGCAGTCGGCGGTCCCGGCATCGAGCACTTTGGCGATATTGGGATGATCCATCATCGATAGGGCCTGGCGTTCTGCATCGAAGCGGGCCAGGACTTGCCGGGAGTCCATTCCGGCCTTGATCAGCTTGAGCGCCACCCGCCGCCGCACCGGTTCGTGCTGCTCGGCCATCCAAACCGTTCCCATCCCCCCTTCGCCGATCTCCTGCAGCAACTTGTAAGGACCAATTTCGTCACCAGCTTGGCTTCTTACTTGGCTTTCGTGTTGCACGGTAGCGTCGGCGACCGCCATCCGTTGGGTGAGAGGTGGCGATTCGAGGAAACTCAACTTGTCAAAATAGGCTTCCAGGAGGGTGCCTACACGATCGATCAACGCCTGATCGTCTCCGCAAACCTGCCGCAGGTACTCCTGCCTTGCGTCGTTCGAGACGATCTGCCGAGCGATGTTAAAAACATTCTTCTCGTCGAGGGGGTTGATTGATATGCCCATTGCGGTGCCAAATGCTTGGTCGCGGTCGGGGTTCTGACACGCATCATTCGACAGGCACGGCAATGAAGGCTTGGAACCCGCGATTGGCGGATCCGATCCAGCCGTAGCCAACCACTTCGTTTGCTTCATTCACACCATTGGCAGCGCTGAGTGACAGGAACGGGCCAATACCACTGCCTAACGATTCCAATGTCCGCATGGCTGCTGTGCGACTGGCCCAAACCACCGCCCGCTATTGCGGCGCGTTCCCTTTCAAAAACGCGGAGCCAACGACCACGCCAGCATCATTCATCTGATACGGCCGACCGGGGTTACCAAAGGTGCTTTGATTGTAGCTCAGCGTTGTTTTCGATCGCTTGTTCTTGAGCCGCGGCTCCCAGATTACCGCGCGCCTGCGATCGTTTCCGCAGACCGCTCCGGGAAAGTTGCAGCCGGTCGCTTCGCCCACGTTTTCGAGAACTTCGATTGAACCTTCAAGCATCAGATCCCCGCTGCCCGTCGTGCGAACATTCCATGATACAGCGGCCCCGCCGGACTCCCCGCGATCATCGTGATTCCCGACTTGGTCGGAGCGACGCTGAGCGCGGCATCGTCCGTCGCACCGCGCGGCCGAGTTGGCAGCACCAGAGGCCCGGCGACAGTGCCGTCCTCTCGAATCCGCCACGCCACGGCCTGGGTTCCCGAAGCGTTCACCGAAATGCCGGCGATGATCCCGTCGTCATTGATCTGGATGAGCTGACAATGCGACTCCCCGGAGATGCCCGAGATGATCAGCGGAGCGTAGGAATCATCAGTCCAGTACAAACCGACGCCCTGACCCGTGGCATTGTCGAACGTTCCGCCACCGATGATTTCACCGAAGCTGTTGACGCTAACAGCTACCGCGCCCGCGAAGAGTTCGCTCGGGAATTCCAATACTGAAGTGTCGGACAGACCCCCATCGTGCACCGACCAGCGAACCGGTAGCGACACGCCTTGCCCCTCGATTGTGTCCCGCGCATATCCCACAACCACTCTCTCACCGGCCAGCGACGAGGAAATGGCTTTCGCATAAGTTTGAAAAAGCTGGCCTTCGATCAGGACTGGTTCGAGCGGATTGATTGAGAATGATTGTGCCTTGGCCGACACCCCTACGGTAGTGAACAACATTGCAAAGCCTGGGATGATCATGCAGGCCCCGCCTTGAAGGGGATGTTGTCCCGTGCAGCTCCGACTATTTTCAGATCGATTTCTCATTGATTGTGTCCCCCGTGAGGTTCAGTGGTCTCTGCA
>JBGTCJ010000397.1:0-5096 GCA_041748895.1 Pirellulaceae bacterium | reverse complement strand
ACAGTTGGAGTTGGCCGCAGCGACCGCGCAGGTCGAGAACGAGGCTTTGCAGATCAGTGGCGTGACAGGGGAGCGTCCGGCGACACTCGGTTCTGTGGAGCCGCAGAGTGCGGAGCAACCATTGTCGGAGAGCTTTTCGCCGCAGGCGGTCGAATTATCCGGATTCATTTGGCTGCTTTCGACGCAGTTCTTGATCCTGGTGCGATTGCTGGTCGACCCGATGATGGTCCGCCGTCCGCTACTCGACCCAAATTTGACCGTCGGAGGAATGCTGTTTATCGGGATCTGGCTCTTTATCTTTCTGATGGCAAACGTGATCACCAGCACTCCGCGACTGCAGGTCGAACAGGGACCCCAATTGGGCCCGGGTTACTCGTTGATGAATATGTTGCCGGCTTTGCCGACACGACCGGTCGTCGACGTGCTTGCCAGTCCCGTTGCCACCGAAGCCAGTGCGACGGAGTCAGATGAACCGCTGCACTACGTGCTGTTGGCTCGCGTGCTGGTGATCGCCGCGCACCTCGCCATCGTGACCGGAATCATCGGGATTGGCGTTCGGCATTTCGGGAACACGCTCGCGGGAGTCGGTTGTGCGATGCTGTACCTGCTGGTTCCCTACACGGCTCAGATGACCGGGCGTGTCGACCACGCGTTGCCGGCGGCTTTGATGATCTGGGCGATTTTTTGTTATCGCAAGCCGATCGTTGCGGGGCTATTTCTCGGCGTTGCCGCTGGACTGGTCTACTACCCACTGTTTTTGCTTCCCCTGTGGTTCAGTTTTTATTGGCTTCGCGGTGCGGGGCGATTCGCGGCTGGCGTTGCGATCTCGTTGGGGATCATGATGGCCTTGTTGGTCGTTGACGGCAGCGAACCGTTGACTCGGCATCTGATGCGGATGTACGGTTTGATGATGCCGATGCGGGAGGGACTTCGCGGCGTGTGGGGATTGGGTTGGCCGCCGATGTATCGATTGCCCATTCTGGTCGCGTTTCTACTGCTGAGTGGATTCTTTGCGGCTTGGCCATCGTCAAAGAATCTCGGGACGTTGATCGCCTGTTCAACGGCGCTATTGGTCGCGTGTCAGTTTTGGCATGCCGATGGCGGAGGGCTTTATATGGCATGGTTTTTACCTCTGCTGCTGCTCACGATGTTTCGCCCAAATCTGGATGATCGTGTTGCATTGAAAGTGATCGATAGCGGCCAAGCGACGCTCACACGGCGATCGCCGATGGCAGGCGAAGCCGCTTGATGGCCAATGCACACGAGAATGAAGGTTCGCCGGTGACCGGAGCGCGCGAGCGTTATCGACATTGTCTGTCTGAAATCGAATCCCGGCGGTCGAGACTCAAGGGCGTCGATCGCCTATGGAACCGTGTCCGGCTGGGGTTATTCGTCGCGGCTGCGGGGTTGATCGTCTTCGGACACCTTCTGGTTCCAAACCGCGTGGTCGCTGCGGTCGGATGGGCCTGCGTGCCGCTTTTTTTGTGCGCCATCTCCTACCATCAGCGGGTGCGGGACGACTTGGCTTCGATCCGCCGCGGTCGCGCCGTCCTGCGGCGTTTGCTGGCTCGGCTTGATCGAAAATGGGACCGGCTACCGCTGTGGACTCCGCCACCGGCATGGCTCCGACAATCGGAGGCCGGTGGCGTTTCCGCGGAGGCGGTCGCCGACGACCTCGATGTGTTCGGGCGCGGTTCGTTGTTCCAATTCGTGTCGATGGCTTCAACCGGACCGGGACTTCGGACCCTCGCCACCTGGATCATCGGACCGGCGTTACCCGACGCGGCGCGGCGACGTCACCAGGCCGCGTTGTTGATGGCGCCCCTTTGGTCTTGGCGTCAGCGGTTTTATGCATTATCGAGGCGAGCCGCCGAGGCATCGGCCAATCCCGACCGCTTCCTTCAATGGATTCATCGTCCCTCGTGGCTCGCGGGCCACCGATGGCTCGGCGGTTGGTCATGGGTTTCCCCATTCCTATCCGCTGCGTTGATCGTGTTGCTTGGCTTTTCGCTGAGTCTAGGCGTCAGTGACGCGGTGCTGAGGCTTTGGGGCTATTCGCTCGCAACCATCATCGTCGTCAACGTCTTGGTGTCGACGTTCCTGCTAGGTCCGGTTCACGAGATTTTCGCCGCCGCCTTGGCAGGTCGTGGCGACGTCGATGGTTATCGGGAATTGTTTGCGATGGCGGCGGAACTGCCTTCGGACCCAAACCCTGACAGGTCCATTGGCGAGCCGAGTCTCGTGTCGTCTGCGCAACAAGCGCTTGGCGATCCCGATCGCGGTGCCGTCAGCGCCATGCGGTCGCTCGGTCACATCGCATGGCTCGCGTCGATCAAGCAGAGCGGAATTCTGTTCCCCATCTATCTCTTGCTTCAGATGCTCGGGCTCTACGATCTGCACGTGCTTCGAAGGCTGGAAGTATGGCAGGTGTCGCACGCCGATCGAGCCGATAGGTGGTTTGAGTCGCTCGGCGAACTCGAGGCATCCGCTTCGATCGCGGGACTCGTCGACGAGTATCCCGATTGGGCGTCTCCGCGGTGGAGCGACGAGATCGTTTTGGTTGAAGCCGAGAGGCTCGGGCATCCCCTCCTCCGCGATGACGCGCGTGTCTGCAACGACGTCACGGTCGGCCCGCAGGGGACGCTACTGCTGGTCACCGGATCGAATATGTCTGGCAAGAGCACGCTGCTTCGCGGGTTGGGGCTCAATGTGCTCCTGGCTGGTGCTGGAGGGCCGGTTTGCGCGGCGTCGATGAGCTTGCCCGCGCTGGAACTGGCCACCAGTATCCGCGTTCGCGACAATCTGGGCGAAGGTGTTTCCTTTTATATGGCGGAACTCCATTCGCTCGCCCGCGTGGTGGACCGCGCCCGTAGCCTTGCGATCGAGAACGCCGGGGTTCGATCCGCGGTAGACCACGATGGTTCCTCGACCGCATCCCGCGGCCCGACTCTTATGTTCCTGCTCGATGAGATTCTCCAGGGAACCAACAGTCGTGAGAGACAGATCGCCGTGGCGCACGTCCTGAAGCATTTGCTCGATCGTGGTGCGATCGGAGCGATTAGCACACATGATTTGGACCTGGCCGACGATCCCGCGTTGCAGAAGGTCGCGCAGACCGTCCATTTCCGTGAAACGATCACTCCCGACGCGGGCGGCCGCGATCGCATGACCTTCGACTATGTCATGCGCCAGGGCGTTTCACCGACCACGAACGCTTTGAAACTCTTGGAGGTCGTCGGGCTCGGTATCGAGGATCCGATCAGGGCGTGAGGCATGCTGCGAACAGGCGGATCGCGTCGACCGTGGGACGAACGGCGTGCACACGAACGATACTCACGCCCGCCAAAGCCAACGCCAACGTCACGCCGAGGGTCGCGGCGTCGCGGTCGGCTCGGCTGTCACCGAGCCATTTGCCGATGAACCCCTTTCGTGAGTGACCGATCATCAAGGGGCACCCCAAATCGGTGAACCGTCGCATTTGGCGAATCAGATCCATGTTGTGTTCATGGGTCTTCCCAAAACCGATTCCCGGGTCGAGGCAAATTCGCGTCTGATCGATCCCGTGATCGAGACACCACCGCAGCCGCCGCGAGAGGTAATGGTGAATCTCGCCGACGACATCGCCATACTGCGGGTTGTCCTGCATCGTCCGCGGGTCACCGCGGGTGTGCATCACGCAGACCGCCGCGCCGGTCGATGCCGCCAGAGCCGTCATGTCGGCGTCGCCTTCCAAACCGGTCACGTCGTTGATGATTTCAGCACCCGCCGAGATCGCCGCAGCGGCAACGATCGACTTGCTCGTGTCGATGCTGATGGGGATACTCACGCGTCCACGCAGCGCCGTAATGACCGGGAGCACACGATCGAGTTCCTCCTCGGCATCCACCGGGAGGCTGTAGGGGCGAGTGCTCTCGCCGCCGATATCAATGATGTCCGCCCCATCGGCCTGCATCCTCAGGGCCGCGTCAACGGCGTCCGGTAGCGAGACGTGCTTTCCCCCATCGGAAAAACTGTCGGGCGTGACATTGAGGATCCCCATCACCAGCGGGCGTAGCGGTTGGGGCGTCAGCGTTCGAGTCGGTGTGATCCAGTGATGCAATGTGATGAATGATATGGCGTTGGAAGTCGATTCAGCTCGTCACCCCTGTTCTACCACCGCATCTCCATTTGTCCTACGATCCTATCGGCCAGTTCGTCGATGGCGGCCTGCAACGTGGTTTCAATCGACTGGCCGGCTTCAGGAACCATCCGCTGGTATTGCAAGAACTCGGTCGCCAGCATGTCGTCCACAGCGATACGGTTCTGCATCAATGGGTTGCCCGCGCGATCCACCCACGCGGCCTGAACTGCAACGAGCGCCTCGAGGACTCGGGGGTCGTCACTGAGCGATTCGCTCAGCACCCGTTTCGACTCCGCCACAAAGCGAACGGTGAGCGTGCTGTCGGCATAGGGGTCGCCAGTCACTTTGTAGGGTGTGCGAACTTCGATCTGACGAATGATCGCCTCGGTCAACTGGACACCGAGCCCATGGCGAAAAGTGTCGTTCCGGGCGATCGGAACGTAGATGGTCCGAATGTCGTCGCGAAATAGCGATCGAGCCCCAAACTGATAGGGGGCGCATCCCGCGAGAAGCACCACCCCCAACCCAACGATCGTCATGACGTTGGGGTAGCCAGTCAGCATCCGATCTCGGCGGCTCAGGTTTCGGGAAATCGGCATAATTGGCGACCCGAGTCTCAGCGAAGGATGGACGACTGTTCGGTCGTCACGAGCGGCTTGGCCCGTTGACCTTCGGGAAAGACCTTCGTCAGCCAAGCGAGCCTTGACGGCGTTTGAGCGGGGTAGTCCTCGATTTTGGCGAGTCGATCGCGTGCGGTATCCGCGAACGGTGTTTTGCCGTAATGGGCAAGCAGATCTTCGTAGTAAATTCTTGCCGCACCGTATGCACTCTGCCTTTCCCGATAGCGAGCTCGCACGGCTAGACGCTCGGCTCGTCGGTATTCGACCTCGGCGGAAGCTCGCGCGATCGTTTCACGAATCTCCGGGTCACGCAGCTTGTCGGGGAATCGATTCCGCGTCTGTTCGATTAGCTTTGC
>JBGTCJ010000396.1:0-4451 GCA_041748895.1 Pirellulaceae bacterium | reverse complement strand
ATCCCTCGATCGTGATCCAACCATCGGCGCGCGTCATCCAGGGCGATTCCTACGATGCTGACGCCGACGAGACCATCAATCAATTCACCGGTGACTCCAGCGACTTCGACATCGAAGACTTTGAGGTCGATGCGATCGATGGGGATTTTGATGATGACTTCGACGAAGCCGAGTTTGACGAAGACGATGAGTTACCCCAGTGCAGCTACGTGCCGATCGATCCGTGCCAACCGGTGATCATGGCAATTCGTGCCGCGATGGGAGAACACATCCCACGTGAGTACATCGACTTGGAAACCGACCCCTTTCTCCCCTTTGCGGCGACGATGCCGGACCCCTACGCGCTGCGGGCGGTGTCTCCTGAAAAGTTCGCCGCGGCGCTGCTGCCGAGCATTTCGCGTCCTCCGGACCAGCAGACGCGAGACCGCATCCTGCACATGGCGTGGCGGTTGAGGAACCTTCAACGATCGGGGCGTCAGGTCCTGTTCGTCTGCAGCGTGCTGTATTGGCCCTGGATCCGTGAGGCTTACTCGATGCTCGCCCGCGCCGAGGCCGACAACCGTGCGTCCGAGGTCGAAATGCCCGCCGATGAGCCGGCGTTGCCCCCGAGGTCGTTTGCGGTTGAACCGAAATCGTTGTTGTTTCTTTATGACGAACTTCCCTTTATCGCAGCGCTCTACGAGCGAGCCCGCGGCAGCTTGGAGGATGACGAGAATCTTTCGATTGACGGTGTCAAAGAGCTTTTGCTCGCCGCTCGAGACGCCTACAAAAAAGAGTTGGGAAAACGTGGTCGCCGCGTCACGCCGCTGCTGCTTGGGCAATGCCTGAAGTACATCCGCAATCTCTCGTTGATGCAGCGGCGAATGACCCCCGACCTGGCTACGATTGTGATCGCCTCCAAACAGATTCTGGGGGATCAGTTCGCCATCCTCGTCGTGGAGCAGGCGCGCGAGTATTTCGCCGTGCTCGGCGCGTCGCCACCCGCGGACACGCCCATGGTCACGCTCGGGATTGACCAAGCCCGATTGCCCGAAGGCGATACGGTATCACTGGTCAATCGCCTCCCGGGACCCCCACGCGTTTGGCGGACGATCAAACTCAATCGACGCCC
Organism: Pirellulaceae bacterium; assembly: GCA_041748895.1. Taxonomy (GTDB): domain Bacteria; phylum Planctomycetota; class Planctomycetia; order Pirellulales; family Pirellulaceae; genus UBA6163. The sequence continues at coordinate 3,340 of JBGTCJ010000396.1, read as the reverse complement.
GACGAGCGATGAAGCGGCGCGATGGGCCTATCGTTGGAACCCGTTCGGCCAATGCAGTTATCCTCCGGAGGATGCCCGAATCGAGTCTTTCCGAAGCCGAGTGTTCGATCGCGCCCGCGCTATCTCGGGCGCCGATTTGGCGAAGACCGAAAAGTTCACGACGAGCGTCAAGGATGGGATCGATATTCGTGATACGCTCCGACATTGGTACGAGAAGCAGATTTACGTCAAGGTGTTGCCGCCCAGTCGGGGAACGCTTGATGCTTGCGTGATGCTTTTTGATAGCCCCGCCGATCCTCGAGATTACCCATGGCGGACGACTTGGTTTGCGGAGCACACCGACGAATCGACGCTCGCCTTCTTTGCCACCGATTTTCGCTCCGAGATGGTGGGGCCCGGGATTGCCCGATCAACCTACGGCGGAGCCATGTTCCTGTTCCCGCCTATAGGAATCCCCGACATTTGGAATGACCGGCGAATCGATTTTGTCACCACACTTGAGGAGCGTTTGATCGCCGCCGCTTGCCTCCACTCTCGCGGACGTCAGATCGCCCTGCTCGCGGCAAGCTCTCCTGGCGGCGCGTGGAAACGGGTCGCCCGACACTTTAAAAAACACCTGATCCACATTCCTTTGAGTTCATTCAGCGACGAGCAGATCCAGCAACTGCGGATGGTCCACGTGCTCAACGGTCGCGAAGTGCGAAGCTACGCCGACGAGTTCATTCGCAGGATGTAGCGACCGCCAGCGATCGATTTTCTAGTGCGAAACGTTCGCCGGCCGTCCCTCGCCGCGGGCATCACGATGCGGGTAGAATGCAAAGGTGATGAGCGGCAGAAAAATTTGCTGCTCTCAAATACTGGATCGATCGGGCCGATTCGATCGGTCGAGTTCGGTCTCGAGTCTTCCCTTCGAAGGACCCTATTTATGCCGGCTATCACCCCTCTCTTTTGGCGACCGCTCAGTTTTTGCATCGCATTGCTCGCCGCCCCCTTGCTCGGTGGATGCAGCAGCTCAACTCCTACGCCCGCGCCGGTCGACGCACCGCCGATGTCCGCCAGCGAACTGCCGCATGTCCACGATGATCACGACGATCACGGGCATGAGCATCCTGAAACCTTCACCGCTGCGGTGACAGGACTGAACCAAATCCTCGACTCCATCCGTGAGGCATTCGCTAGAGGTGACGAGGCTGCCGCCGACGGTCCGGTTCATGAATTTGGCCACTACCTCGAGGACCTTACCGAATTGGCCGCCAAATCGTCGCTGCCGGATGAACAACGCGCCGCCGTGGATGGCGCCGTGAACGAATTGTTCAAACTATTCGAACGCGTCGATGCCAAACTGCATGGTGATGAGGGTGTCAGCTACGACGAGGTTTCCGCAGAAATCGACGCCGCGATGGCCACGCTCAATGAAGCCGCGGGATCAACCCAGTGATTGCACGGACGCTAGGCCTCGCATGGACGCTCTTGTCTCTGGTGGTGGTCGGTTGCCGCCAAGCCGAAGAAGATGCGGCGTTCAGCCAATGGCGGCAACAGTTTTTGGTATTGGAAGAGCCCAACGAAGCGATGACTCCGACGCAAGTGGGTGAAGCGATCGCCGGTCAGTCGTCCGATGCGGCCGCCCCAGTGGTCACCGTGATCGGCCGCATCCGTGCCGGAGAACTCGATCCATGGGATCCCGGAAAGGCGTCATTCCTGCTGTCGGAACTGCCCGCCGCTGGACACGGTGAGGGACATGACGCCGAGAACTGCCCCTTCTGCAAAAGGAGGCTCGCCAACGCCCCGACCATTTTGGTGAATTTCGTCGACCCTTCGCAGCAGATCATCAACATCGATGCGAGAAAGCTGTTTGACCTTGAACGAGATCAGATCGTTGTGGTCACGGGGGTCGCCGAGGCGAGTGAGGTAGGCGGGATTGTGCTCACCGCTCACGCGATATCGATCAGGCGATGACCCTCAGCGATCTTTTCGTTTCGCCCGACGAAGTTCCTTGTCACGCTGCTTCTTTTGTCTCGCGCGCTCCTCGGGACTGAGGCGTTTGCCAGTCGACTTCTTGACCTTGAGGCCGCGCATCATCGGGTCGGCCATCGCTCCGCTGGCTTGAAGTTGCTGCATCATTTTCATGCGGTCACCGACGCCTTGTCCGGCCATTCCCTGCATCAACGGCTTCATGATCTCAAACTGTTTGACCAATTGCGTGATCAAAGGCGTCTGGACCCCGGCTCCCTTGGCTATCCGCGTTCGGCGCGTGGCGTCAATGATTTTTGGGTTACGCCGTTCGGCCGCCGTCATGCTATTGATCGCGCCGATGGTTTGGCGAATGCCCCCCGATGCTTCCTCGCTATCCATCATCTCCTTCAGGCCGCCCATGCCGGGCATCAGTCCCATCATTTTGCCCATCAGACCGGGCTTTGCGACCTTCTCGAGCATGTTCTTGAAGTCATCGAGCGTCATTTCGCCCGATGCCATTTTGCGTTCGAGCTCCTCTCGTTCCCTCTCGTCAACGATTCGGTGCGCCTCGCGGGCGGCTTGAACGATGTCGCCCATCTGCAGGATCCGGCTGGCCATCCCTTCGGGACGGAACGGTTCGAGAGCATCCAGCCGCTCACCGGTCCCGATAAACTTGATCGGCACACCGGTGACGTGCTTGACCGACAAGAGGGCTCCGCCGCGGGCATCGCCGTCGAGCTTCGTCATGATCACGCCGTCGAGCTCAAGCGACCGGTTGAAAGCACCGGCACTATTGACCGCATCCTGTCCGGTCATCCCGTCGACAACGAGGTAAACCTGATCGGGCGACACCCGCTTGTCGATCCGCTGCAGCTCGGCCATCAACGCTTCGTCGATCGCCAATCGGCCCGCGGTGTCGAGGATCACGACTCGCGCACCCGAAGCCCCCGCCCGCGCGACCCCTTTTTGGCAAACCGACACCGGGTCCTTGTCGTCGGGGTCGCTGTAGACCTCGACCCCCAAATTACGGCCAATCACCTTGAGTTGCTCAATCGCGGCAGGCCGTTGCAAGTCGGCGGCGACGAGCATCGGTTGGATTTTTTTCTCCAACAACAGCTGCGAAAGCTTCCCGCACGTCGTCGTCTTCCCGCTGCCCTGCAAACCGCAGAGCATGATGATCGTGCAGCCATCCTTTTTGAGGTGCAGCGATGAGTCGACGGGCCCGAGCAATTGGGCCAGCTCGTCGTAAACGATTTGAATCAATTCCTGATCGGGTCGAAGGCTCAAAAGGACCCGCTTGCCAACCGCACGCTCGGTGACGTGTTGCATGAACGATTGGACAACCTCGTAGCTGACGTCCGCCTCGAGCATCGCTCGCTCGACCGTT
>JBGTCJ010000395.1:0-6154 GCA_041748895.1 Pirellulaceae bacterium | reverse complement strand
GAACGGATCTGACCCGAGGGATCGCAAAAAAAACCGCCGCGCACGAGCGCCGCAGCACGCAGGCCGGAGTCATCGAGAATTTGGCGGGCTTCGCTAGGTGCGATGGCCTCGATGGCCTCAACCCAAACACTGATGCCACGGATCCCGCGATGCGAGTATTCCAGGGCCGCTTGGGCCAGCGACCAGGGCTTGGTCGTGATCGTGTGTACCGCCAAGCGATCGAGCGAAGCGGCCTCGACCATCGAGCGTTCAGGTGGTGCCTGGCGATTCATGACGCAACCCGTGGCGCTAGCTCCGCGGGCGAGACCCAACGTCGCTCGGAAACCGAACGCTCGCCGGCCTCCGCCAATTCGACTCCCGCGGCACCGCTCCGAAGTGACCACGGGAATGCACCCTCGCCGACACAGTGTTTGAGGAACAATTCCCACTGGATCTTGAAGGCATTGTCGTAATGCGTGGCCGCAGGGACCTGTTGCCAACCCGAATAGAAATCGATCGGTTGAGGGATGTCGGGATTCCAGACCGGTTTGGGGGTCGCGCCGGCCGGCTGAATCCAACATTCTCGCAGACCCGCGATGGCTGAGCCGTGGGTTCCGTCGACCTGGACCGTCAGCAAATCGTCTCGTCGAACCCGGGTGGCCCAGGAGTTATTGAACTGACACGTGACGCCATTCTCGAGAACAAATATCGCGTATGCCGAATCGTCGGCCGTGCAGACGTAGGGTTGTCCTTGTTCGTCGATTCGCTCGGGAAGATCGGTGACGGCATGAGCCAGCACGCGATCGATCGGTCCGAACAGGTCGCTGATTAAGTACTGCCAGTGGCAGAACATGTCGATCATGATTCCCCCCCCATCGGCCCGGCGATAATTCCAAGAGGGTCGTTGGGCCGGTTGATCGGCATCGTGGCCGGAAAAGACCCAGTATCCAAATTCGCCGCGAACGCTGAGGATTCTTCCGAAGAATCCCTGATCGCGAAGCATCCGCAGCTTTCGCACACCGGGCAACCAGAGTTTGTCTTGAACGACTCCATTCTTGACGCCCGCGGCTTCCACCTCTTGAACCAACCGATGCGCCAGTGAGGAATCGGTTGCGATCGGCTTCTCGCAGTAGACCGCCTTCCCGGCTCGCGCCGCACGCGACACGATGTCGGCCCGCTGCAAAGTGCTCGAGGCGTCGAACAAAATGTCGACCGACGGATCGCTCATCAATCCGTCAAGGTCCGTGGTCCAATCCACACTCCTCCCGATTTCCGAGTTGGCCACTTCCTCGGCAAGCTGCCGCAATTTGCTTTCACTTCGACCCGCAAGGATCGGCTTGATCGCCAGCGACTCGCCCGATGCCAATCGAACGCCGCCCTGCCGCATGATCGCGAGGATCGACCGAATGTAGTGTTGATTCGTGCCCATTCGGCCAGTCACGCCATGCATCGCAATGGTCAAGCATCGGTTTGCGGTCGACACGGAGGGCTTGGTTGCCAAAGGTGTGGTCGTCATTGCGGCAATCGTTCCAAAATTTCTTGAAGGATGGCAACATCCGAATCGGGCCGGGTGGGGCTGCCGGGATAAGTCAACGGAGTTCGAATCCAGCCGCGAGCGTGAAGAAACTGTGCGGCGTTGTGTTTGTACGCCGGCACCGGACTTCGGAAAGCGAAGCAGCCCAAGTACTGCAGAAGGTCATTGACCTCGAAAAAAGCGGGATCACCGGCTGCCCACATCGCATCGCGGCGGGCAAACGTTTCTGGCGCAAAGGTGCTCAGGCCCAGAAGGTAATCGCTTCCATACATGACCATATCGATTGCCAAGTCATTTCCCGTGAGCACACGAAAATCGGGGCGCACCGAATCTCGCAGTTCGATCCGCTGCCACTCGAGTGCCCGGCTTAACGAGGAATGCTTGGCGCCAAGGCATTGTGGAACGCTCATCAGGCCGCGGTAGGCCTCGAGAGAATAGATACTTCCAAAAGGTGCAAACATCTTACCGAGCTCAAACGCATAAAACTCGCCAGCATGCTGTCCGATCGACGCATAAGAATCGACAATCGCCGCATCGCTCTGGCCGGTCAGTCCAAACGATTGGAAGATGACCGGCGTTCCGCCCCGATCGGTGATTTCATCGAGTCGGTCGCGATAACGGTCGAGCGAGAAGGGGGCACCGGGTTTGTCCTCAACAAAGGCGCCACCAAGGAAGGGACGACCCTTCATGATCGCCGCGGTTTCGGCGAGCACCCGCAACCGAATCTCGGAAGGAATCAAGTTGCCGTAACCCGTGTCCATGTTGACCGCCGGTATCAAACCGGCGTCGGCGGTCCGGGCAACGTGTCCACACAAACCCTCCCAATCGATCTCAGCCCGTTCGGGCGAATCGGCACTCAGAAGCGGAAGCAGGATCGCTGACATGCCGGTGATCGGGCGGCGGGGACGAATCGGGGGTATCGACAGCGACATGGCAGACCGGTTGGAGCGAGCGGAAACGCGAAGCGGATCAGGCCCGATCTTAACGGGGGCCTTTGCCAAAGGCTTGGCGAATTGCGCAGGATCGATTGGCGATTCGGGCAAATGCGTTAAACTTCGAAGATGCCCAGCGACTGTCCCCCGCACGCGTCTCCCGAAGGCCTGGTCGTCCGCCGCCATCAACCGGTGGCCGAATCTCTCAACGCATCGGGTATATGGGCGTTTGAGTCGAGGCATGACGAATCGTTCCTGATGCAGCCCGAACGTCATCGCTTCGTCAAATTGCTGCTGATTCGAGAGGGGGTGGGGTGGATCGAGGGCGATTGGGGGCGTCCCAATTGCAATTCGGGCGACATCGTCATGGTGCCGGCGGGACTGCGACACCGCGTGGTCGATGCCCCGGGACAACCGATCGCGCTTTACGGGCTGGGCGTCGCGGGATCGCTCCTTCGCAGCGTCGCGGGCGTCGAGCGTGAGCTTCCCCGAGGTGTGATCTCGGCCACGAAGCTGAGGCACCTGCGTGTCGAACATCGATTGCGCCGGATCCTGTTTCTCGATCGCCAGCCTCTTCGGGCCACTCGCTTGGCCTGTGTCGCCGAAGTGCTCGATCTGCTGGCACAACTGGTCTTGGCGGAGATCGATCCCAAAGACTCACCCTGCGACGATCGCGATCCCTTGATCGAGGGTTACTTGGCATGGGTGCAGCAAAACTTTTACGAGCCGATGTCGATCGAGACGGCTGCCGCGTCCTGTGGGATGTCGCGCCGTCACTTCACCGCCGCCTTCAAACGCCATACCGGCACGACTTGGCTTGCCTATCTCAATCGTCTTCGTGTCGCGCACGCGACGACGCTTTTGCAGGGCACCAATCACAAGATCTCATCCATCGCCTTTCAATGTGGGTTTGACGATTTGTCGACGTTCTATCGCGTGGTCGGTAGGGTCACCGGCAAACGGCCGGGTGACCTGCGAGGCTGACAAACCGATGGCGTCGTCCCGCGAATCGCGCTTTTAGGGTTTGGGTGCCAGGCACCAGACCTCGCCAGCAAGCCCCACGCCCAACTGTTCGGCGCACGAGGGTGAGATCACGACCTCGTCTTGCGACCCACGCGAGTCAACATTTGCCAGCACCGCGCGAAACCCCTCACGTGTGGTCGCCGCGATCACGGAGCTTCCATGGCCAACTGGTTCGATGGCTGCAACAACTCGTTTTTGGCAACGCCGCACCGCCCCGATATCCGCAGTCTTGCACTGGATCACCGGACCACCGTCAAAGATGTCGACCATATCGGTGGCCGTGAATCCCTCGCCCTCGAGCAGTGCCAATGCCGGTTCGGTCTCCGTGTGGACGCGACCAATCACCTCACGCGCCGATGGCGGCAACAGCTCGAGCGGAATCGGAAACGGCGGCATCAATTCCTCGATGAACGGTTTTGAGACCGTCGACAGCGCGTCGGCGACCGGAAAGTCCACGATGAAGAACGGCCTCATCACGGCCTCCCAGAACGGGCTCACCCCTTGCGCATCGCAGGGGCCGCGCATTTCCGCGATCACCCGATCGGCAAACCGCCCGGGTCGCTGTGCCAGCAGGGCAAACCTCGCGAGCGACAGCAGCCGACCGCGGCCCCGACCGCGAAACTCCGGCAACAGAAAAAGACTCCCAATTTCGGTGGGCCCATGGTAGATCCGCTGCAGGTGAAGCGAGCGACGGACCAAACCCGAGAGGTTCAATTGCGGGCAATGATGAATCGTCGTCACCAGCCGATAGGCGTAGAACGGTTCGTAGCCGCCGGTTTTGCCGTAGACGGTCGAGGTACCAACCAAACGCGACGTCGCCAACTCCTCCATCACCAAAACGTGCGGCTCACCCCCATGTGACTCGCTCTGACGGTGGAAAGCGAAATGCGATCGCTCGATCCTCTCGAGCAATTGCGAGCGAGACAGCTGCAGGGTTGTCAATCCTGGCGTGACGCTGGCGATCATCGTCATCAAGGAGTCGATGTCTTCCACCTTGGCGGCACGAATTCGCACACCGGCGTGTTCGTCATCAACCGCGGGACGGCTTTGGTTCATGGGCGGCTCGTGAGGTCAGCAATGAGTTGGACGACCGTCTTGGCGGCCATCACCAACGAATCCACCTCCACGTACTCATCGGGGCTGTGAAGGTGTCCGCCGGTAGGTCCCATCGTATCGATGTTGACGAGTCCCAGCGCGGCGAGTTTGCTACCGTCGCAGGCACCGCCGGTGTCCCGCCACCGGACCTCGCGTCCAAGCTTCGCGCCGGCCCGCTCGATCGCCTCGCGAAGTTCATCGAACCTCGAGTCGAGCCGCTTGGGCGGGGCATGAAAGCCTCCAAACCACTGTGTCTCAATGCCATCGATCGTAGCGATCTCGCTGCGAACTTGATGAAGTCGCTCGAGAAAAGATTTCATTTGCTCGGATGACTCTGCCCGCACATTGAAATGAAGCGTGGCCAAATCGGGAACGCGGTTTAGTGGACCACCTCCTTCGATCCGCCCGACGTTGACACTGAGTCCCGAATGCCCAGATCCAAGCCGATCGATTTGGCACGCGAGCCAGGCCGCGGCAACGACGGCATTCCGCCCGTCCTCAGGATTTCGTCCGGCGTGGGCCGAACGTCCACGCACTGCGACGCCCCAGTTCCCCGAACCCTTGCGATTGGCAACGAGTTCACCTCCGGGTAGCGTTGGCTCGAAAAGCAGCGCTAATCGATAACCGGCCACGATATCCGAGAGCACGGTGGCGGTTGAGGGAGAACCAATCTCCTCGTCCGGATTCAGAAGGATCGAAAGTCCCCAATCACCCTCCAAAGCGTAACGCCTAATCGCATCCACCGCATATCGAATCACGGCAATCCCGCCCTTGGCATCGGCCGCACCGGGGCCGCGCAGGCGACGCTGAGGCTCATCGATAAACGTCCGCGAGGGTCGAGATTCCTTCGGGTAAACCGTGTCGTAGTGGATCATCAACAGCAGTCGGTTTTGTGCCTCGGCGCGGTGGTGCCAAAGCAGCAGCGGCCCGGTCTCTCGTTTCAACAGACTTCCGGCAGCATCGAGTCGTTCGTAGGCAGGCAGTTCGAGCGTTTCAAAAGTAAGCGAGAGCTCGGCAAAGTCACGGCAAAGCAACGCGGCCATTTCCCGAAGCGCAGGCGGATCTTCGGACCAGGAATTGCAGTCGCACCATCGGACCACCGAATCGATCATCCGCTCGCGCGATCGATCAACCCACCGCAGCGCCTCTCCCAGGTCTGCACTTCCCAGGTCTGCACTCATCTTTCGGTATCCCAATCAAGCCATTCAATCAAGGGTTTAGGTGAAAACGGGGTCGGACCTTGCACATCGAGACAAAAATCCATTGACCCGCTCGCCTTCAAAAAGGTCGCGCGCATGTCAATTTGGATCCGAGCTCACCGCCCATGTGGGGTACGATCGTCGGGGAGCTTGCTTATTCCTTGCTTGACTCGGATAATGCGGCGTCTTGAACCGAACGTCGACCCGAATGCTGAGCTTCAGGGTTTCCTCTGGCACAAGCCTTCAACGTCGTTCAGTTTACCCTTCCTCCCTCTGGAGTCTCTTAGATGTCAAGGTTGTTCCTCGGTAGCGTTTTGTCAGTGGCCCTCGTTGCGGGTTACGTCGGTGCAGCCGACACGGCGACCGAATGCCTCAAACAGGGTGATTCGATC
>JBGTCJ010000394.1:0-3824 GCA_041748895.1 Pirellulaceae bacterium | reverse complement strand
AGTTCGTTCGGGCGGGGTGGGCCAGACGAGCGACGCGAATTGCTGCGCAAAGCGGCGACACTCTGTTCGGCATTTTTGATCGTCGCCGCCGATGGGCAGGCGCGAGACAGTTCGCTCGGCAAATTACTCGAGATCGCGGGTGAGTTGATGCCGGGTGTGCCCCGTATGCTCGCGATCAACAAGGTGAGGGCGAAACAGAAGCCGCACCAAGTCCATGAGACTTTCGCTCATCTCCTCGATTTGCACCAAATCCGTCGCTGTTACGTGGCGTACGATTTCGACGTGCCCACGTGTCGGGAATACATTCCTTACGAGGTGGCACGAACCGCTGGATTGGGTGCTCTGCAGGTTCGCGAGTCCGATGAGCTTCCTCTGTTCTATGCGGTTTCACCTGAGCCGAAAGGCAACCCACCCGGGGCGATCGAGCCCGAACGACTGCTGGCCGCTCTTCCAGGTCAGCTTGATCACAGCCAGCTTTTCGAGCAATTTCGACGAGCCCTGCGAGCAGGGCTGAGGGCGTCGATCCTCCAGCGTGGCGAGGTCCTTGTGCGGGAGGAGGTCGAGCGAATGGATCGAGCGGTCAGTTCGGCGCGACAGTGCTTGCTCCAGTGTGTCCTCGATTTTTTCGCGATCCGCAACTCTCTCGGCGAGATCGAGGAGCTGAGACTGCTGCAGTCCGAGCGAATCATTCGCCAACTGCTCGAGGCTTTCGCGGAGACAGCGCCTTGGTATGCTCGCTGGAGCGTTCGTTTCAACGCCAAATTTCGTCGCATTCGCGAAGGCGTCGGCGACTTGGTCGGTGGCATTCGAGATTTGTTGACACCGGGAAAGGCTGTTGACCAGGTCGAGCAAAGTGTTCGCGCACGTTTGGGTGGTGGTCGGTTGGGCGAATTGATCAGTCCCGAAGAACTTTCCGCCTCGATTGAACGAAATCGAAACGCTTACCCGCTGGAACATTGGCCCGATGGGCTGCCCTTGACGGACGCCTGCAAAGTAGCGATCGACCGATTTCGCCGCGATGACGTCACGTCGCTCGACATGCAACGCCTTCGTCAGGCGTGCGCAGAGTTGTGGACCAAGGTGCCATGGTCGCAGAAGGCCTTTGTTGGGCTGACGCCGATGGTCGCGCTCGTGACAACGTTCATGGCCGTCCTGATGGTTCCCTTCGATTTCGGCACTTCCGTGATCGCAGCGGCTTCCGTGAGTGAGCTACTGGGCGCCGCAGGATTGACGGCCTGGGCCAGCCACTGGGCCGGTGGCAAAACGGTGCATAGTGTCACGCAGCTCGCCGCCAGACAGCAATTGAGCGACTTTCATGCGGTCCTTTGCGACGCGCTCGGTGTGATGCGCCCAGTTGAACCGACGACGATCCGTGTCGCAAAGCAACAGGTCCGACTTCCGGACCCTGCGGTCACACGACACGAACCCGTTGGCCCTGCTCTGCCTCACTATCGGTGGCGCGAGCCGTTTGTGGAAAAGTTAAAAGAGGTAATGCACTGGGACTAGCCGGACAACGTCCGTTTTCCGATACCAACCGCAATGCGCGAGCATGCGGACTTTCCGACACCAGCCGCAATGCGCGAGCATGCGGACTTTCCGATACCAGCCGCAATGCGCGAGCATGCGGACTGTTGGTCCGGTCGCTGGCGCTTACGGCTGGTATCGCCGGTCCGGTCCGTTTCCGATACCAGCCGCAATGCGCGAGCATGCGGACTGCCGGTTTCCGATACCAACCGCAATGCGCGAGCATGCGGACTGATGGTCCGGTCGCTGGCGCTTACGGCTGGTATCCTAGAATCGTCGACCGGACTAGACCTCGACCGATATTCGCTATTGTTGTAGGAATCCACCTTTACTTCCGACCGCTTGAGGATTGAGCATTGAGTTCACCCGAAGCCGCGACTTCGCACACCCTGGCAACTTCGCCGACCGAGCCGCTCGAGAACCTTGGCGATTCACTCCGCCGCGATCCCCGTGTCGCCGAGGCCAAGCGTTTGCTGCAGCAAGCGGTCGCCGATCACACCCGGGCGATCCAAGGGATTCGTCCGCCCAACCCGCTGCTTTCGAAGAACTATGAATCGTTGCTCACGCAGTATGCGGCCACGCGAGGCGGTCCACCGCTCTGGCCTTACCTTTCGGCGGGCGTCGGGGCGGGTCCGTTCGTGCAATTGGCCGACGGCAGCATCAAACTTGATTTCATTGGTGGGATCGGTGTTTACGGATGTGGGCACAGCCACTCGGAGATCATCGACGCGGCGGTCGATGCGGCGATCGAAGATGTCGCCATGCAGGGGAACCTGCAAACGTATCCGCTCGCCGTTCGCATGAGTCAGCGGCTGCTCCAGCTCGCGTCGGCGCATGGTGCCCCACTGGCTCACTGCCTGTTGTCGACCAGCGGAGCGATGGCGAACGAAAATGCCCTCAAGTTGGCATTTCACAAGGCCGCTCCTGCGACCCGCATTTTGGCGTTTGACAACGCGTTTGCCGGTAGGTCGCTTGCTTTGGCGGCGATCACCGACCGACCCAATTATCGGCAGGGACTTCCACTGGCCCTCGACGTCGATTATCTCCCCGCGCTCGATGTGGATCATCCAGGGAGAAGCCAAAAATGGGCAATCCATGAGCTTCAGCGATTGCTCACGCGTCATCCCGGTCGATACGCGGCCTTTTGGGCCGAACCGATCGCCGGTGAAGGTGGCTACTATCCCGGTAGCCACGATTTTTTTGCCGCCCTCTGCCGGCCCATTCGACAGGCCGGGATTCCGATCATCTTTGATGAGGTCCAGTCGTTTTCGCGGACCAGTCGCCCGTTCGCGTTCCAGCATTATGGGCTCGATGAGTTTGCCGATGTGGTTACCGTTGGGAAAATCACGCAGGTCTGTGCCACGCTCTATCGTGAATCGTTCAAGCCGAGTGGGCCGATCCTCAGCCAGACATTTACGGGGGCGAGCAGTTCGATCTCGACGGGATTGGCGACGCTCCAGTGCATGGACGAAGCCGGTTGTTTCGGCGACGACGGATGGAACATGCGGCGGCACCGCTACTTTGCCAGCGGACTGGCTAGTCTCGCGCAGAAACATCCAGGTCGAATCCGCGGGCCGTTTGGCGAGGGGTTGATGATCGCTTTCACTCCCGGCGACGGTAGCTTCGAGCAGGCCAAGGGGTTGATGGACCAAATGTACGCCGACGGTCTGCTCGGTTTCCTCTGCGGTAGCAATCCGTCGCGACTTCGCTTTCTGCCACCACCGGTAATCACGACCGAGTCGCATATCGATGCTGCGCTTGCGATTCTTGACGGGTCGACCGAGAAATACTTTTCGTCGCTCCAGTCGCCACCGAGATGACGCGGAACGAGCGCGAGGTGTGGTACGATCGATGAATTGATTCCCCCCCTCTCGCACGTGAGTCGGCTGCGATGAAGTCAATCGATCGGCGTCAATTTGGTCATGTCGCGGCGAGTGCCGCGGCGGGAATTGCCCTCCCCACGATGATCCCCTCGACCGCGCGAGGCCGTGGCGGCGTAGTTGCACCGAGTGAAACCATACGGCTCGCTGGGATCGGCATTCGCAACCGTGGCAGCATCGTCTTGCAGGCGATGCTCGAGCAACCTGATGTCCGTTTCGTTGCGATCGCGGACGTCCGCGCCGACCGTCGTGAAGCCGTGAAGAAGATGGCCGACGAGCGCAACGGTGACAGCCAGTGTGATACTTACGTCGAGATGATGGAGATGCTTGATCGCGACGATATCGACGCCGTCGTGATCGCGACCGGAGACCGGTGGCACGCCCCGGCGGCGATCCGCGCGCTCGAGGCGGGTAAGGATG
>JBGTCJ010000393.1:0-4204 GCA_041748895.1 Pirellulaceae bacterium | reverse complement strand
TCGAATGCCTCGCTCGGAGGCGACACACCGCGATCGCGTGGCACTCCTCCGGCGTAGCCATGCATCATTCCCTCGGCGGTCGTCCACGGCGCCTCGGGGATCCAGCAACGATCCCACGCACCGGGCAATTCCTCGGGACCGACCATCCAATCCGCGCCCGTTAGCCCACCGGGATAATGACTGATCTTTCCCATCGCGAGCGTCTGATAGCCATTGCTTCGAAAGTGTGCGGGCAAACTTCGCGTACCCCAATCGGGATGCGTATCACGAATCGCATTGTTGGAGACTTGGACTGCCGCCGTAGGGTACCGACCGCTCAATAGCGCGAATCGCGACGCGCCGCAGGTTGGGACTTGGACGTAGTGATGGCTAAAAAGGCGCGCCGTTTTGGCAAAGCCATCGAGTTCAGGCGTCTTCGCATGCTCGACGCCCATCACTCCCAAATCGCAGCGAAGGTCGTCGATCGCAATGAGGAGCACGTTGGGCCGCTGGTCCGCGTGGGCAGTCACACTCAACATGCCAAGAGTCAGTAAATACCACAGACGCTTCATAGGATTGCACCTCATAGAGAGTCATTCATCACTGCAGGACCGGTGCCCAGAGGCCGTCGCGAATCTGTGGCGTTTCGCCGTCAGGAGGAAACGTCGAGGCGACGGCTTCACGAAGTTTCTCGGAAAGGTCGCGCACGGTCTCCGCGTGCTCGGGCGCCGAGACGAGATTCGTGAGTTCCCGCGGATCCGCGTCGTGGTCGTAAAGCTCGCTGCCCGCGCGACCCTCGTCCCACTGCGTGTATCGGTAGCGGGGCGTACGGAGTGTGTAACCGATGATCGGATTGTTTTCGGACCGACCCGCTCGCCCAGCGCTCCGCTTGCCGCCGCCTCCCCCGCGAACCATTTGAGCGAGCGCCCAGCCCCGTCCGACCTGGTCGGCGTCATGAAGGATTGGCACCAGGCTCTGCCCCTGAAGGTTGCCCGGTGTCTCGACTTTGCAAAGCTCGGCAAGCGTTGGATAGAGGTCGAGGTGGCTGACGGGAGTCTTCGCGACCGAACCCGGTGACGTGATCCCGGGTGCGACCACGAGCATCGGCACACGAGCGCTTTCCTCGAAAAGACTCTGTTTTTTCCAAAGCCCATGCTCGCCAAGGTGGTAACCGTGATCGCTCGTGAAGACGATGATGGTGTTATCGGAAAGGCCAAGACGGTCCAGAGTTTCGATCACCCGACCGAGTTGCGCGTCCATGAAACTGATGCTGGCGTAGTACGCCTGGATCGCTTCGCGGCTGAGGTCATCGGTCAGTTGCTTCTCCTCATTCTTGCGGCTGGCCAGCGCGGCCGCCGGGATATCCTTCTCATCCTCCTCGACCCCTTGGACCAGCGGCATTTTGGATTTGTCGTGCCAGTCGAAGTAGGGAACTTTGGGGGCATTGAACGGGGTGTGCGGTCTGAAGAAACCGACCGCGAGAAAGAAGGGACGCTGCTTCTCCTTCGCGCATCGCTCGAGTACCCACTGGGCATCGCTCGCGAGCATCCCATCGGTGTGATGCTCGTCGCTTTTTGGCGAAGCGTACCAACTCAGCGAACTGCCAAAATTACCTGGCGTCAAACTAAAGATCTTGGGTTCTTCCTCGAGCCGATCAACCCCCGCGGGGTTGAACTCCTGCTCCCATGAAGCCGGATCATCGTGGCCGTCTGTTCCCACGGAACCGGGTACACCGTAGTGGTAAAGTTTGCCGATCCGCACGGCGAGATATCCACTTTGGCGGAAAGCCTGCGGAAGGCTCACGTGCGACGGAATCGTTTGACGGAAGATCTGCGCGTTGAGAAGGATCCCGTTGCTGTTGGGATAGAGCCCGGTGAGCATCGAATTTCGACTTGGACCACAGAGCGGGTAGGTGCAGTAGGCGCGATCGAAGCGAGTCCCACGAGCGGCCAACTTGTCCAAGTTGGGCGTGCGAGCCAGCGAATTGCCGTAGCAGCCCAGAGCATTGTTCAAATCATCCGACATGAGGAAGAGAACATTCGGTCGTTGCGGAGCTTCCGCAAAAGCTGCGGCGGGGAGTACGGTCAACAGCAGAGCGAGGAGCGGCTTCATGAGGTGGACTCTTCGTGGTCGGATTTGTGAATGCACAGCTGGAGGTTAGTCGGCCTTCTGTTTGAGCCTCTGCCGATGGGCTTGAAGATCGTCCCACTTCCAGACCCCGGCACGATCGGCCCACGACTGCCAGAGCGCGGCCAATTCTTTCGTCTTCCGCGGATTCTGACCCGCCAAATCGTTTAGCTCGCTGCGATCGACGCCGAGATCGAAGAGCTCCCACGCCTGTCGGCCTTTGGCGACCGCCTTGAAGTCACCCTGACGAACAGCCTTGTTGCCCTGATGCTCCCAAAAAATTGAATCTCGCTCGATGGGCTGATTCTCAAACGCGGGCACGAGACTCTTGCCCTCGACCGGGATCAATGGCTTGCCACCGTGCTGTGACGGCAGGTCCGCCCCAGCCAATTCGACCAACGTCGGAAGCAGATCGATCACGTGACCAGGCTGGTCCCTCAGCTCGCCACGTGCGGAAATCCCGGCTGGCCAATGAACGATCAGTGGCGTGGCGATTCCACCTTCATAGGTATCCGTTTCGAACTTCCGAAACGGCGTGTCGGATGCGTTGGCCCACTCGAGCCCCACGCTGGCGTAGGACAAACCGGTTCCGATCGTCGCACCTTCCCGACCCCGGCTGAACCCACCGGGTCCCCCTTCAGCCGAACAACCGTTGTCAGACAAAAAGAAGATGGCTGTATTGTCGAACTGTCCGAGCTGCTTGAGCTTGTCCACTATGCGACCAACATTTTGGTCGATCGAATCGACTTGCGCCGCGTAGACTTCCATTCTCCGCGCCAAATCTTTTCTCGCCGCTTCGGGCATTTTGTTCCATGCCTTCGCCTGTGGGTCACGAGGGCTGAGCCTCGCGTCGTCGGCGAATATCCCGATCTCTTTCTGGCGAGCGAAGCGGCGCTTTCGCACCTCGTCCCAACCTTGATCGTAACGCCCCTCGTACTTCGCGATGTCTTCTGGTTTGGCCTGGAGTGGCCAATGAGGTGCGATGTGTGGGAGGTAAAGGAAGAACGGGCCGCGAGACTCGGCGACCGCCTCTTCAACGAACTCGATCGCGTGGTCGGTGAAAGCGTCCGTGACGTACAAGTCATCGGCGACTTCAATTCGCTGATCACCGCTGACGAAAAACACTTCGCTTCGAATCTTTAGGGTGTCTTTGAAGTAGACGCCTCCACCCGACGGAGTCCCCCAGTAGCGATCGAATCCACGATCCAGTGGCCACTGTCCAGGTGCAGAACCGACGTGCCATTTCCCCACCGCCAAGGTCGTGTAACCGGCCGGCTTGAGCGCCTCGGCGATCGTCACGCAGCGATCGTTGAGATACCCCTGATAGGACGGGATTTGATCGTCTGCCGTCATGTGACCGATGCCGGCTTGATGAGGATAAAGCCCTGTCAAAAGGGCAGCGCGCGTCGGACAGCAGCGCGTGGTGTTGTAGAACTGAGTGAAACGCAGCCCACCGCTGGCGAGACGATCGAGATTGGGAGTCTCGATTTCACTGCCGTAGCAACCCAGATCCGAGAACCCCATGTCATCCACGAGGATTACCACCACGTTAGGCGGTGAGTCGACGCCGAGAGTCGGCTGCGAAAGGGAAAAAGTGACCAACCACATCGCAAGTCCGACGATGACGATGTGGCGAAGCTTGGAGGCCAATGCGAATTTCATGAGAGGGCAGACAAGGGTGGGAAGGAGGGGAAAGCTCGCGCCTGGCTGCGATCGGCACTCAGTCGTCGTTCGAATTCAGGTATCGCGGGATGCGGTCGCCAGGTTCCGAAAACGTTAATCCGTCGAGCATCTCTCGCGCTTGGTCGCGAGTGACATGACCAGCTCTCCAGAGGTACTCAAGTGTGTTTTGTGCGGCCAACGATTCGTAGGTGTTGGAGTCATTGAGCACGTCGGACACCGTCTTTGCTGCGGCATCGGTCTCGCCAAGGTAGGCGACGGCTTCGGCGGCGACCAATCGCACATCAGCCCACTCATCGCCCAACCGTTTTAGGAGCTTCTCACGCGCCGGCTTCGCCCGATCCTGAAGGATCAAACATCCCGTTGCGGCCCAGTAACGAATCACCGGATGGTCATCGTCTAGCGCGGCGATGAATGC
>JBGTCJ010000392.1:0-9139 GCA_041748895.1 Pirellulaceae bacterium | reverse complement strand
CGCCGAGCGGGCCTGCCCATGGGACACCTCCGGGAACGGTTGTGGATTTCCGAATTGAAGCAGAGAGCTCTGCAAAAGTCCAACAAAAAGATGGATGGCACCATCCATGGTGCGAACAAAATGATGGGTGGCACCATCCATGGTGCGTAGCGCAAGTGACTACGAGAGGTCGAAGTGGATTGGTGTGAGCGCGGGGCGACGGTTTGTGAATCGTGAGTGCCCGGTCATCCCCGGAGACAATTGTCAAATCGTCCAGATGCGAAGTTGGCGCAAGGCCTACCCTGGGCGGCTGGCCCGGCATGCCGTTCTCGCTGCGGGGGTGGCCACACGTGAGACTCGTTCGCCATCGGGAATCGGACGCGCGCCATTCCTTCGACCGGCGCCCCGGGTGAAGCATTGCGGCGGTCGGTTGAGTGAATCACAATTCACTTTCGCTCCCCAATTTTTTTCCGTCCCAAGGAAGTCGAGGCGACGATGACGTCCAGGATCTTGACGCACGCTATTTTGCTCGTCATGGCGAGTGCGATACCGCTTTTGGCCGAGTCGTCGCGAGAGGAGGACATCGTTTACAAGACGACCAGCGATGGCGAGGAGCTTCACATGCTGGTTAATTATCCGCGCGGATGGGAACCGACAGACCAGCGTCCCGCGATGCTTTTTTTTCATGGCGGCGGTTGGACCCAGGGATCTTACATTGGTTACAAGCCTCAGACGAATTATTTCGTCTCCCGCGGGCTCGTCATGTTCCGAGTGCAGTATCGATTGCTAAACCCCAATGAGCTCGCCATTCCTGCGGTGTGCACCCAGGACGCCCGCAGCGCGATGCGTTTTGTCCGCGCGAACGCCGCGCGTTTCGGAATTGACCCCGATCGCATTGTGACCAGCGGCGGCTCCGCGGGGGGACATCTAGCGGCGGCGACGGCGATCGAGGCTGGACTCGACGATCCGGCGGATGACGTGTCGGTATCGCCGACGCCGCAGGCGATGATTCTGATGAATCCCGGTCTGGACCTGATCATGGAAGCCGAGAAACGCGGCGTTTCGATCGGCAAAAAGCAGCTAGAAACGGTTCGCTTGGTTTCTCCGCAGCAACACCTCAGCAAGGACACACCACCATCGGTCATTTTCTTCGGCGATCGAGATCGGTTGCTACCGCACGGAACTCAGTTTGCCGATCAAGCCGCGCGGTTGGGCGTGCGCGCCGACCTGCATGTTTACGAGGGAGTCGGGCACACATTTTGGCGACGGTCTGTATTTGAGGATGAAGTGGTTTACGTGACGGACGAATTTTTGGCTGGCCTCGGATATCTCGACGGTCCCCCAACCATCGCCCGCCCTTCGCCCGATGACTTGCGCGCCGCAGCCGCCGTCGAACAGAGACGAAGCGCTCAGGCGCCTGATGCAGAGGAGCGACTGTTGGACGAGATCGGGAAAGGCGCGAAGTAACCGTGCCCCGCGAGCCATGTCAATCCATGTCGGCGATTGCGCGCGCCCAGAGGGCTCGGTAGCGCCATCGCAAGGTCGCCGGCCATTTGTCCGGATTCGCCTCGCACTTGACCGACCAGCCTTGCGACTCCCCGGCGCAGGTATCGAGTCTGCAATCTTCAGTGATTGTGTCGCTGCTCAGGACCAACGCGTGCAATCCATCGGGGAGAACTCGTGCCGGTTCGGCGCGGTAGGTCGAACCAAGCCAGGCCGGTCGGCTGGGGCAGCGACAAGCGATGTCGAACCAGATAGCCGGCGGTTGACCCAGGGGCGACGTCTCGACGCTCATGCTCCAGTGCCCAGTGCCCCAGGACGGGGTTCCCCAACGCCCGACGCCCAGTAGCACGGGGCGACTATCGAATGACTCGAGTGAGAGTTCTTGAATCGGTGGCGACCACGGCCACGTCGTCTCATCGGTCTGCTGCATGGAATCCCAGTTGGCGATCAGTGATCCATCGGAGCGACGGTGGGCAATCGCATGCGTGAAGCGATCTCCCACGCGTGAAAAGCTAACCACAAGGCGAGTTCCGTCGTCGCAGGCTCTGGCCAGCTGGTACACTGCTTTCTCATAATCCATGCAGGGAGGGGTTGCGGCCGCAGTGGCTCGCCAACCGCCGCGATGGCGGGGTGGAGGGAATCGTATCGTTCAGCTCCTTCGTGTCACAGTCCAGCGAAGTTCTCCCTTGTTGTGGTTCAATGGTCGCGGTTTGCGACGATTCGTTGACGCGAGAATTCCCATGCCGCCGTCCAGGCCAGCCAACCGATTTGATTCACGTCGTCGCGCGCTGCTGCGCTGTGCTTGGCTCGGTGCGAGCCCATTGCTGCTTCCAGCGCCCGCGCCAGCCGGCGGCGCGACAGCATCCACCGTGCCGCGAATCGATTGCCATTTGCACTGCTTTGCCGGCGAAAGCGACCCACGTTTTCCCTACCACGCCTCGGCACCCTACCGACCGGCGGAGGCCGCGACGCCGGAGCATCTGTTGTCGTGCATGGATGGCGCGGGTGTTTACTCGGCGATCGTGGTTCACCCCGAGCCCTACCAGGATGACCACCGCTATCTCGAACATTGCTTGGAGGTCGGAGCGGGCCGACTCAAGGGAACCGCACTCGTTTTTGCAGGTAGGCCCGGAGCCGTCAGGCAATTGACGGAGCTTGCCGCTAGACTTCCGATCGTTGCCGCCCGCGTGCACGCCTACGCGCCCGATCGCTTGCCGCCGTTTGGTTCACGTGAGCTCCGCGAACTGTGGCGCGCCGCAGGTGAATGCGGGCTTGCGGTTCAGCTTCATTTCGAACCCCGTTACGCGGCGGGATTCGATTCGTTGATCCGAGAGTTCCACCAAACTGCGGTGATCATCGATCACTTGGGACGACCGTTCCAGGGAACGCCGCGGGAGCATGCGATCGTGGTCCGCTGGGGCGATCTCCCAAACACCTGGCTCAAGCTCTCGGCGATTCCCGAGCCGACCAGTTATCCGCACCGCGACATTCGCCCGGTGATCAAAGATCTGATGACAGCCTACAGCGCCGATTCGATGCTCTATGGCGGTGGCTTCAATGCGTCGGCGACTGCCGATAGTTACCGCGCCGCCTTCGATCGAGCCGCTGCGTTGCTTAGCGATTTTTCCATCGCGGACCGGGCCAAAGTGCTCGGCGGAAATGCTCAACGGCTGTTTTTCGCATGATTTCGGCTGTCCCCTGGAGGGCGAGTGCACCACCACCCCAAGGCGAGCGCTTTTGGACTCCTTAGAAGACGGCCCGTTGGCCCCGGATCAAGCGATAAGCGAACATGCATCCGCAGGGGACCTTAATGCCTCGTTATCCACGCGGTTGGTTTCAATCGATGCGTTCCGCGGTTTGGTGATGGCCCTGATGTGGGCGCCGATTTTCGCAATCTGCGACGTCTCAAGTGCCCTTCCCGATAGTTCCTTCTGGAGTTTCCTTTGCTATCACCAGTCGCATGTGCCGTGGCGAGGAATCTCGCTGCATGACTTAATCCAACCGGGCTTCACGTTTTTGGTCGGAACGGCATTGGCATTCTCGATCTCGAGCCGACGACGTCGTGGCCAAACCGATTCGGGGTTGATTCTGCATGCGGCTTGGAGGAGTGCGGTCTTGGTATTGTTGGGTGTCTTCCTCCGTTCGCTCGCTCGCGAGCAAACCTACTGGACGTTTGAAGACACCCTCTCGCAGATCGGACTGGGGTACCTGCCACTGGTGATCATCGCGCTTGCCCCGCGAGTGGTGGCAGCGGTTTCGATCGTGGTGATCCTGGTCGGTTACTGGCTCGCTTTTGTCATCTACCCCCTTCCGCCTGAAAACTTCAATTACGCCGCAGTTGGCGTTCCTGAAACTTGGCCACACCTACAAGAAGGGATCGCGGCGCACTGGAATAAAAACAGCAACCTGGCGTGGCGGGTCGATACGTGGCTGCTCAATTTATTTCCCCGTCAGTCGCCTTTCACGCACAACGGCGGTGGCTACGCGACTCTCAGTTTCATCCCCACCCTCGCGACGATGTTGATGGGGTTGGTCGCGGGACGATGGCTGCTTTCGGGTGAATCGACTCGTCGAACGCTCACGCGGTTTGCCATCGTCGCTGCGATCGGTCTTGCGATCGGCCACCTGCTGGATCTCACCGGTGTGTGTCCCAGTGTGAAGCGAATCTGGACACCGTCTTGGACACTGGTGAGCGGGGCATGGTGCTTCGTCATTCTGGGATCGCTGCACGCCATCTGTGATGTTGCCGGGTATCGGGTGTGGGCGTTCCCGTTGGTGGTCGTCGGCATGAATTCGATCGCGGCCTACGTAATGGAGTGGGTTTTTCCGGACTTCATCACCGCAAATCTCAATCGCCACTTGGGTTCGGGCTGGGCATCGGCGATCGGGGGAGACGTTTTCGGACCCTCGATCGAAGGGCTCGGCGTGACGATCATCGTTTGGTGTATCTTGTGGTGGATGTACCGGCGAAGCATCTTTATCAAGATCTGAGAGGCGGGCGCGAGCTCCCAAGGGAGACAATTTTTCGCCACGAGGGACGGATTTAGCCGGCCGGCGAAAACGCCTGCAAGGAAGCGAAGGCCGAGAGCAGGCGTAGACCGTCGGCTTGGCTTTTCTCAGGATGGAACTGCGTCGCAAACAGATTGTCGCGCCAAACGGCGGCGCAAAACTCGCCCCCGTAGTCGCACGACAACGCGACCACCGCAGGATCCGCTGGACGTACGTAAAACGAGTGGACGAAGTAGAACTGCGTCTGGTCAGCAGTTGCAGCAAGGATCGGTGCTTCAGCTCGTTTGCGGACTTGGTTCCAACCCATGTGCGGAACCTTCAACTGGGTTCCGTCGGGTGCACGTGGAGATTCGAAACGGATCACTTCTCCCTCCAGGATACCCAGTCCCTGATGCGTGCCACCCTCGAAGCCGGTTTCGAAAAGAAGTTGTAGCCCGAGGCAAATGCCAAACATTGGCCTACCCGACGCGACAAAGTCACGAATCGGCGAGACCAAGTCGCGGCGGCGCAGCTCCGCGATCGCATCACCGAACCCGCCCACTCCGGGCAGAATGAGCCGCTGGCAGGTCGAAATCTCACGAGGGTCCGACGAAATTTTCGCCTCGGCACCCACATGCTCGCACGCTTTCTGAACGCTGCGAAGGTTGCCCATTTGGTAGTCGACGATCGTGATCAACGAGTTGCTCCGCAGAATCGGGGGTCAGGGTTGCGGTGTCCGAGCGACGTTGGCCCGGTTAACCGCGTCATTCTATTGGACAAGCGATTCGTCGCAGGGTTCGGTCAAGTCACAGACCGTTTTTCCTTGCGCCACACCGTGTTCACCCGAAGCCAAACACTGCAAAGCCTCGCGCGTCGATGCGACATCCCGAGCGTGAGTGATCGCGTTGAGTGCTGCGACCTGGCGTTCGCTCAGCGGGATCGGAGTGTCGGCAGGCGGGACGACGGGAACCAGAGCGCCAACAATCGCCAGGCGTAGGGCCTCCACCCCATGGCCGGTCTTCGCCGAGGTGAGCAAGCACGGGGTCGGGTCATCGGCCCGCCATGTCGGTAACTCGTTGTCGGCAACGAGATCGCATTTGTTGATCACGTGAAGCGCAGACCTCTCGGATCGGTGCCATGCGAATGACTCGCCGAGGCGGTCGGTTACCCACACGACGAGGTCTGCGGACTGGATGGCTGATTTGGCCTTGTCGATCCCCTCGCCCTCGACTTCACCATCGGTGATCTCATGAATCCCCGCCGAGTCGATCAACTCGACGGGCCATCCATCGATGATTGTCTCGGCGGTTAGCAGATCACGCGTGGTTCCTGGCTGGTTGAAGGTGATGCTGCGGCGATAGCCCAGCAGCGCGTTGATTAGGCTGCTTTTACCGACGTTGGGAGGGCCGGACAACACGACTTTCCACGACCGGGTGAGATGACGACCCAGGGCCGTGAATCGCAAGTGTTCGGAGGACTCTTCGGCGATCCTGCGGAAGTCATTGGGCTCGCGATCGAGCCGAACGATTGAATCCGAAACGAACCTTGTCATCGCGCCTCGAACCTGCCCCATGACGAGCGCCGCTGCCCGGGTTGTTGATGTCCGCGTCAACACTTCGATGGCTTCGGCGACCAGCACCTGCTGCGTCCGCGAGGTGAACCAATCAGCGATTTCGCCGCATCGAGCACCTGCCACCTCGAGGTCGGCGAGTATTCTCGCGGCAGCCGCGACCCCGCCATGGCAATGGATCTCGACTCGCTCGGGCGACCGATTGAGGTGGATCGGAACCAATACGATGGACTCAGACGCATGGCTTCGCGAGGCATCGCCATGCCAAGTGGCGTAACGAATTTCATTCTCCGCCAATGTTCGGTCCGACGCGAGCGATAGCCGAGTCGACAATCGGTCGATGACGTGGTCGCCTTGAACTTCGATCGTGGCGACCGCGGCCCGAGTTTGGCCGGTCAAGAGCGTGACGCGTAGGCAAGCCGTCGAATGAGACTCCGCGGGTACGTATCGCCCCATGCCGATCACGTGCCACTCGCAGCCGGGACACTGTCGGTCGGCCCCGACGCCGCCGCATCGTCGTCGGCATCGCCAGCGGCCCGCTCAAACTCGGCCAACTGGCGCAGCAGCGGGGGGGAATGTGGCATCAATCGAACCGCATGCTTCTGCGTGCGAATCGCGCCGGCGATGTCGCCGACGGAAAAGTAGCAGCGGCCACAGGTGTCCAGGAACGCCGGTTCCTCAGGCATCAGCTCGAGCGAGTGGAGGCTGTAGCGAAGCGCCTTTTGGAAGTCGCCCTGAGTATTGCTGATCAACCACGCGTACTGGTTGAGATTGGTCGCGAGTTGCTGGACCGCATCAATTGCCCTCGGACGCTGCTGCAGTTCGAGCTTGAGCGATTCGATCTGATTTTCAAAAACGGTTGCGAGCATCTCGATGCGACGAACGACTTGGCTCCGCCAGGCGTCATCGCTATCGAGGCGAAACATGGCGATCAGTATGTCGGCATTGTCGGGAGCCATCTCAATCGCCGCGGTTAGCGTCTCGCGGGCCTCGTCTTCGCCTTGCTCGATATGATCGAGAGCTTCGTGGAACAGCATCGTCGAGTGGAGCTCACGGACGTTGATGTAGAGCGATTGCAGTCGTCGCAGGTATTGTTGGTCATCGGTGGCGCGGCGGACCAAGGGTTCGAGTATCTCCACCACTTCGGAGTGCCGCTGCAACTCTCCAAACATGCTCGCTAAGTGCCGACGCGCGATCGCCGAAATGGTCGAATCGACGGGCAGAGAATCGACGATGTGTCGGTACTCACGTTCGGCCCATCGAAACAATCCGCGGCGTTCCAGTTCCAATCCGATCTCGCGGTGTCGCTGCGCCGTCTCCTCGATCACTTTGGGCGATAGCTTCCCCGCGGCCTCGCTGCTTGCCTCCGGAAGCGGCTGGATTGCGGCGGCTTGTGTCGCCAATCGCTCCGCCTCGTCATCGCGTCCCTCGGTGAGCAACGCTTCGGCGGCACCGTACAACAGGATCGGTTGGCGGCTGAAAAGGTCCTCGTAGCGCTCCTTCAGCTTCATCACCAGCGGATGCATTTGGTTGTCGATCGCCCAACTGCAAGCGTCGATTACCTCGCGGGAGCGAGGTGGAACCAAATCGAGGTTTTCAGTGGCCAGCGCCAGCCCTTCGTCACGCTTGCCGGATGACGCCGCGCGCGTGGCACAGACACGAACCAGTTCGAGAACCGAGGGCCGAGTCAGGTTAATGTCATTGCCCTCATCGATCGCATGGCGTTGGCGGCGGATCAAGTCTCGCCACGTGTCTGCGGAGTACTCGCCGGACTTCAAATCGCTCGAGTAGGCCCGCAGCCATTGGGCCGCACGGCGGTCATTGGGCCCAAGAACCTCGGTGATGACTTCGGCTTCCCCAGCCAACAACTTGGGGTCGCTACCCAACGGTTGCCGCATGATCGCAAGCGCCGCTTGGCGACTCAATCGAAGCGAATTTTCGAATCGCACCAGCCGACAGAGTGCCGGCAGGCCCTGGATCCGC
Source organism: Pirellulaceae bacterium (assembly GCA_041748895.1). GTDB lineage: Bacteria > Planctomycetota > Planctomycetia > Pirellulales > Pirellulaceae > UBA6163. Next base: position 1,116 of record JBGTCJ010000392.1, on the reverse strand, counting down.
GGCAGTTCGGCCAAACGATCGATTCGCGTTTGACGTTCGGTTTCGCTTTGGGCACCGTACTCATCGAGCGCCTCGCGCACGGCAGGCGGATCGGTGTCGAGTGACCAATTGATCAAGAGGCTGCTTGCCAAGAACCGCGCCGCCGTCGCGATCTCGCTATCGGGATGGTACTGGGCCACATGGAGTTCATCCAACGCCTGGAGGCCCATCCGTTCAAGATGCTCTCGCGCTCTCCGCCGCGTCGCGTAGTTGGGGTGTCCCAATTTTTCGATCAACCGACTGACTTCGCGATCGGTTTCAACTGGCAATTCGTTTGCCGTACTGTCGCCCTGCGGCCACGAGCTGCCGAATAGCAACGTCACGACGAAAGCCGGCATGATCACACATTGGTGGAGACCGAGCGTGGTTTTGCGATGCGGGCGCACAGCGGATGACCATATCGGCCCACCGCCTGCTAGGTGTTGTCGCACTTCAGGCATCGTGAACACTCTCCTTCTCCACAAGGGTAGACACACTAGCTATGGTATCCCAGCAAACAGACTTTGTGGCCACCTCAGAATGAGCAAACGGTCACCCACCCGAGAAAGTGGTCCCGCCCTCGCATTCCGGTGAACTCCGATTTCGCTTCAGGCTAGGCCAGCCGTTCTCCGCATCGACGATTCGCTCTCCAACCCAACAAGATCGGATGGCCAATCCGGTTGCGATTGGCAACGGCAGGACCGTGAGAAAATCTCGGCGGGAGGACTTAAAACCAAGGGCACGGCGTTTGAGGGCCCATTCGCCCCTTTGCGTTCGGGCGTTTTTCTGTTGTTTTGGGTCGCCTCGTTGTTTTCAAACACCGGAACCTGGGTTCACGAAATTGGCGCCGGATGGCTCATGGCCTCGCTGGACGGTTCTCCCACCATGGTTTCTGCCGTTCGCATGGCGATGTCTTTACCGATCGTTTTTCTGGCCATTCCAGCGGGAACACTTGCCGACCGCGTTGATCGCCGCCAACTTTTGCTAGCCACCCAAACGTTGCTGATGCTAACGGCAACGACGATTGCCGCGCTAACGTATCTGGGCTTGATCACGCCTGCATTGCTACTAGGACTTACGACCGTGATGGGGCTTGGC
>JBGTCJ010000391.1:0-7106 GCA_041748895.1 Pirellulaceae bacterium | reverse complement strand
CAAATGCATGTAATCGCGGCAGACACCGACCCGCTCGCGATGGGCCTCGAGCGCCGTCCGTGTAGCCCGCGCCTGCATGTAATCGAAACGGATGTGGCGATGGACGTAGTCACAGATCGCCTGCACACGTCCCCACCCAGGTGATGCCGAGGCAAATAGTTTCCATGCCAAATCCTTCAGTTCGCTGTCGACTTCGCAGTAGCGGCTGGCCAGAAGGTAGAGCACGACCTCATGAGGAAGATCCTCCACCTTGGCCTGCGTCGCGGTCGGCGCCTGCAAGTCGGTGAGCCCACAATCCTCGACAACCGCCTGGTTCGCAAAGGTGATCGTTCCCGCAGGTGCCACAACCCGCCCGCATCGGTTGCCATACAGGTCGTAGTACTGCGAAACCGGAAGCGATGGAGTCAGCAGCAAACGATCGGGCGTTCGCACGGTCGACTCACGAGACGGATGCAAATAGAGCATCAACATCATCGGCACGGGCCGCGGCGAGACAAACGCGATTTCGTAACCGACCTGAATGAGCATGAATGTTTATAGGGGAACTGCGCGATGACGGAAATCCGCGCGATCGCGAAATCCGTTTAAAAGTTTGCAAACTTCCTCTGCTGGGTCACTGCGGGGCGCCCCAGCGACGTCAAGCGAATGAAAATGGCGGCTACCAAGCCGGCCACGAATCCGCCGATGTGTGCCCACCAGGCGACCCCCGTTGCGGCGGTCGCTCCCATCGCTGCCATGCCATTGAGCGTTTGCATCACGAACCAGATGCCCAAGAACACCTGCGCCGGGAGCACAAACACCGGGAAGATAAACAGCAGTGGAATGAATGCCTGTACCCGCGCGTGAGGAAAGAGCAAGGCGTAGGCGCCCATCACACCTGCGATCGCGCCGCTCGCGCCAATCGTCGGGACCGGCGAAGTTGGGTTGGTGATCAAATGCGCCCCGCCCGCCACCAATCCCGTGAGCAGGTACATGGCGAGGTAGCCGATGTGTCCGAAGCGGTCTTCGACGTTGTCGCCAAAAATATGCAGAAACCACATGTTCCCCAAGAAATGCATCCATCCACCATGGAGAAACATGCAGGTCAACAGGGTTACCCAAAAGGGCACAACCGGTGGTGCGAGCGGATGCTGACGTTGCTGAATCACAACCCCGCGACTGGTCTGCACCGCCTCCTGGATCGTGATCACCGGCGTCTGCTGCGGCGCCGTCAAGCGAGCTGGAACCATCCCGAATTGTTCGACGATCCGCGCTCCGCCGTCATCGCCGGTCAGTTGGAAAAAGAAAGCGATGGCGCATAACGCGATCAGCGCGTAATTGACCACGGGTACGGTGTGCGGCTGGATACTGTCGCGAAGCGGGATCATAAGTCGTCAACCACATGGCATCGTGTGAAAGTTAACTAAGCGTGGCTCGAAGTCGTCTGACAGCTACTGCGTCTCCCAGCGAATCGCCAACAACCGGGCCATCACCAGGAAAGTTGCCCCGCTGAGCATCAGGACACTCATTTGAGGCCAAAGGTCCGCCACTGGCAAACCTCGCCAAAATACCTTGTCGTACCCGTCGAGCGCCCAAGCGTTAAAAGTCCAAAGGCCGGCACGTTGCAGCGGTTCGCTCATCAGGTAACGCGGAACCATCGATCCGCCCAAGGCGCTCATTGTCAACACAACGACGACGGACAAGCCGTTGAGTTGACCGCGAGTTTTGCACAACGTGGCGAGCAGCAATCCGAACGCCGCAGCAGCCCCCGCGGTGACGAGGGTCATGATCAAAAAGCCATCGAAATGACGCCACAGGTCGATACCGAATACAAATTGCCCCCAGATGAACATCACCGTCGTCTGCACCACACCGAGCAATGTCAAGTAAAACCACTTACCTAGCAAAAGTTGGTCCATCGTCAGACCGGTCGTCAACAGTCGATCGAGTGTTTCGTTCTCACGTTCCTCGAGCAGCGCACCGCCACCTCCCGTAGCTCCGAACAAGAGAAACATCACAGCAATTCCCGCCGCATAAAGACTCACGATGGGGTTGGCTTTGTCGTGCCCAAGTATGTCGACCACGCGGATCGATGGTGGAACCACTGGGGAGAGAGTCCTGAAGGGCTCCAAACCGCCCGCCTGCGCCACCTCCCCTGCACGGCTCGCCGTTTCCATCGCAGCGTTACGGGGCGGTTGCGAAAGGTCAACGGTCGATGTCGATCGACTTTCCCCTCCGCTCGCGGGAACCGATTCACCAAGGATCGCCTGCTGCACCAGCGCCGCAACCACCTGCGGCGCCACTTGATCGGAACGGTCGCTAAGCAGATCGGCAGCCAAACGGCCAGACTCTTCGCGCAAGATGATCGCCATCGCCGCAGTCCCCCGACGGACCAATTGCTCGGCTTGCGGAACAGTTAGCGCCTCACGCAGGGAGTCGGACGTCTCCATGGTCGCCGCATCGGTTGCTTCGTCATCACCACCGCGGACAAATCGCAATCCCGGAGTCTGATGGAGCGCGCGGAGCGTGCGTTGACTTTGCGCCGAACCGATGGTGTCGACGCCGACGACCTTGACACTCGGCGTCGACCCCACGCCGCCGCCGAAAATCATCGCGAAAATGCTGAAGAACGCGATGGGTACGACGAACGTCAGCATCAACTCAACTCGATTGTGCCGCAGCCGACGAAGGTTGACCGAGAGGACGGTCCAAATCATTTAGTCTCGCAGCTCCCCACCCGTTAGGTGCATGAAAACGTCGTGCAGCGACGGCGAATGCACTTCGACGTTCAAGATGTCGAACCCCGCCTCGCGGACCTCTTCAAGGAGACTGGGCAAATCGCTCGCCACGTCATCGACGCTCGCCTTCAGCACGTCCGATCTCGCGTTATCGCCGCGCTCAAGCCGTCCGCGCCCTGGACTGACACCCGCCGCAGCAGAGGCCGGCGCCCATCGCCATCGCCTCAGCTCAGGCACGTAGCCGTCAACTTCACGTCGACGATCGACCTGAACTCGAACTTGTCGCGCCGGGCCGATCGTGGCCGCAATCAGCTGCGTGATCGTTCCGTCAGCCACCACCGAGCCGTGATCAATGATCACGATGCGGTCACACCGACTCTGTGCTTCATCGAGATGATGGGTTGTCAACAAAATCGAAGTTCCGGACGCATGAAGTTCGTCGAGCATCTCGAAGATTCGCTGCCGACTCTGAGGGTCGACGCCCACGGTGGGTTCATCGAGCAACAGCACCCCGGGGCGATGCATCACGCCGCAGGCGATATTCACCCGCCGCTTCATACCGCCGGAGAAGCCCCCTACGAGGTCGTGTTGCCGGTCCTCCAATCCAATCCAGGAAAGCGCCCAATCGACGCGTTGCCGCAGCAAATTTCCTCGAAGTCCATGGAATCTTGCGAAGGCGGACAGGTTCTCGCGGGTGGTTAAGTCCGAGTAGATCGCGATGTCCTGGGGGACAAACCCGAGCGTCTCGCGACCACCGCTGGGCGGCAGACGCTTGCCGTGCATCTCGATGGTCCCCGAGTCCGGCCTCGCCCGCCCCGCCAGGCACCTCACGAGCGTCGTTTTGCCCGCGCCGTTCGGTCCCAAAAGCGCCAGACGTTCACCGCGTCCCAGCGACAAGGAGACGCCTCGAATCGCCTCGCTTCGGCGATAACGCTTCCGCAAATCGTTGACCCGGATGGCGGTCGGAGCGACCCATCGCTCAGGCCCCGGCGCAAGCGATACCATCGGTGCCGTGCGATCTAGTTTCTCGAGCGGTTGCAACTGGCTCTCCTGTCTGACGCTCATGGCAAGGTCGCTTGGCATTCACTTCGCCGTCGTTGGATTGTACGCAGGTGACTTGTCTGCCCATAATGATGGTCTCGTTCATTCACCACATCGATTTGGCAGGCTGATGGATAGCACGCATCCTTCGGACGACACCTACAAGGCAGAAAATCCCTTCCGGGGAAACCTTTGGAAGGAAAACCACGGAAACCTTCTGCTCGCGGTCACGGGACTGATCTGCATTGTCGGCTCGACCATCCTCGCGTGTCGACAAACCCGGTTTCGGCCACCCGGTTTTCCCACACGTCTTACGCCCGATGGCGTTGTGGGGTCAATGCCCGCCGATGCATCGCTGGTCGATTCCGCCGGTAACCCAACCGGTCTGCGGCGGGTCAATGTTCGGATTTTGGGTGCCGCTTCGGATCGGGGGGTGATGAAAGTCGCCGCCTACACCTCGCCGAACGGTTTCAACGATCCGGCAAACGCGCTCGGTACCGACAACTGGAAAATCGCCAGTGGCGAATGCGTCGGTACATTCGAGTTGCCCTCGGCGATCACTCACCTCGCCATTTCCGCCTACCACGACGAGAACGGTAACGACAAGCTCGATCGCAACTCTTTGGGAATTCCGTCGGAACGCTATGGCTTCTCCGGCGATGCCCGATCCAACTTCGGCCCGCCACCCTTCGACGACGCCCGAGTCGAGTTGGGCGACGCTCCGATCGAGATTTCGATCCGCTGAGCGCGGGGGTGGATCGGCGGCGAAGCGGGTGCAACTGCCGCACGCGAGTCCGGTCGCTCGCACTTACGGCTGGTATCGGGCGCGGGAATTAGCGGCGAAGCCACACGAATGCCGCACACACGGCGACGATTGCAACCAGGACGCCGACCAGACGAGCCCAACTAACCTCTCCCCTCGCCGAGCCGCCGAGACGAGCCTCAAGCTGCCGCTGCAGCATTCGCTTGCCAATATCGGTTACCTGACCGGCCGAAACATCGCGCTGAGATTTCGCTGTGGGTTCCATCGGCGTTCGGTCGGCCAAGTGGTATTGATCGGCGATCTGCAGCATCCTTGCCTGAACCGCACGGGCGCTGAAGGGACGGTCCTCTGGCTTCTTGGCCATCAATTCGACGACCACTTGGTCCAGTTCCGGTGGACATCCGGGAACCGCACGGCTGGGCAGCGGCGGGTCGGATCGCAGGTGTTGTTCAAACAGCTGCGGAAACGTCTCCGCAATGAACGGCTTCCGCCCGGTCAACATCTCGTAAAGGCAACACCCCAGCGCGTAGAGATCGGCCTTTCCCGAAATCGAAGCGTCACCCGTAATCTGCTCAGGCGCCATGTAGGCATGTGTACCGACGGTCAATCCTTCGGCGGTCAAGTCGGAGGCGCTGACGTCGCGGGCGATCCCGAAATCACCCAACTTGAGTGTCCCATCACGAGTCAGGAACAGATTCCCCGGCTTCAGATCGCGGTGGATGATGCCGTGATTGTGAGCGCATTGCAGCGCTGAACAGATCTGGCGACCGCAACTGACGACGATCTGCCACGACAACCCGCCGTTGGCTTGGATCAGGTCCTTGACCGATCCCCCCTCGACCAACTCCATGATGTAGAACAGGTTACCGTCCGCATCCTCCCCGCCTCCGTGGTAGGCAATGATGTTCGGGTGACGCAGCCGCTCGAGAATCATCATCTCGCGGCGAAATCGGGCACTGATTAATGGGTCACGGCTGACAGTCGGATGTAGCCGCTTGATCGCGACCCGTTGACCAGAATCCTTGTCGGTGGCGGCGTAGATCGTGCCGACCGTCCCAACTCCGAGTACCGTACCGAGGTGGTAGTCATCCAGCGTCAGCCCGGTCATGTGCGGCTTTCAATCATGTGGCCGCTTCGCGGCCTGCCTCGCGATGATGGCAATCAGGAACGTCAAACGCCTACGATCGACTCAATTCGTACTCGGGTGTGAAGTTGACGATGGCCTGTTCGTCGCTTGAAGTGTTTCCGGCGACGGAACTTCTGAATGTACAACTTCTTGTCCTGAATGGGGCCAACGACCGATGCGGTCACACTCGCGCCGCCCAAAGTGGGAGCCCCGAGCTTCAGCCCCTCGTCGCCACCGACGCAGAGAACGGTGCCGAACGTGAGGGATTCTCCGGACGCAATATCCCGATAGTCCAGATCGACTTCCATGCCCGGTTCGACGCGGTATTGACGTCCGCCGTCCACAATGATGGCATACATTCTTCAGAATCTCGGTGAAACTTCAAAAACAGTACGGTAAACAACACCCACAGCTCGAATCAAGCAGATCAACGTCGCTTGTGGATCGTAGCCGCGAAATTGTAACGGCCACCATGCTGCCCCGTAACCCCTGTTTGAAGCCCGCCGCACACCTCACCCAAGCGAGCCCAAACCATGCGTCCATCATCGCTCACTCTGCTCATCCTGATTGTCCACGCGGCGGCACCTTTCGCCGCGCTCAGCCAAGACACCCCGGGGACTGCACGGCGTGGCGAACCAGGCGTGCTCGACCTCCGCGCCGACGGATTGAAGGCGCTTGACCAGGGGGACCGAAACGGGGCGATTGGCATCGCCGATCAGTTGATTCGCGACTTTCCCGACGATCCCCGAGCGATCCGAGCGGCGGCGGACCTCAACCTCCGCTCCGGGCGGATCCATACGTCGGTGCGTCAATTTGAGCGTTCTCTCGAGCAAGCGCCGGAAGCCCGCGCCGAACTCTGGCAATACGGCATCGCGCTGGCGTTAGCCGGGAAATTTGATGAGGGAAAACGATTGTTCGAGCTCCATCGAACGGTGAACCCGCGAGACGTCGAAAACGCCGCTTGGCACTTCTACTGCGTCGCCAAAGCGGCCTCGGCGCGTGAAGCGCGAAAAAGTGTTCTGCCAGCGGTCGGCGACTCCCGCGTGCCGATGAACGAAATTCGCCGGATGCTGATCGACGGCAATGAAGCCCGCGTGAGTGAGGCGATCGCTAAGCTGCCCGAGGGTTCGAGCGAGCGCCGTAACGCCGAGTTTTTCGCAGAACTTTACCTGGCGCTCCATGCCGACGCCGTCGGCGATCGCGAAAAGGCGCTCCGGCATGCCGCGGCGTCGGCGTCGATCGCGGATTCCAACTACATGGGTGACGTCGCCCGCGTCTATCTCGGTGAACTCAAAGCGATGGCGAAGTAACAAAATAGGCGAGGGTTCGCGGGAGTCGCCTGAACCTCACCAAATCAGCAAACCTGACAAAGCTCACTAGCGAATTCGGCGTGCCTGCGTTACGATCCGACGTCATACGCAGGGTCACCACTCTGCCACCGGGGCGTGGCGCAGCCTGG
>JBGTCJ010000390.1:0-6132 GCA_041748895.1 Pirellulaceae bacterium | reverse complement strand
TCGTCGACCGTTTCCCCGCGGAACCGCGGTCGGTACCGAGCGTGAAGGTCTCGCGCCCAGCGCCGCTGGTGAGCGGATCCCAGGCACCGTCGGGGCGCTGATCGGCGACCAGGAACGCGAGCGCTTTGGCGACGGCAGCCTCGGTCGACTCGTCGCCTCCGGTACGAAGCAGCGCCAGGCGTTTTGAGGGGCCCGAGCGATTGGCAAAGTCATGCTCCACGTACCCGGGCACCCACGCCGGAGAGGCCTCCGTGATCGGGTCCGACGACCGATCAATGACCGCAACCGTTTCCGCTGGCGACGATCCGCTGGCGGCCTCCGCGTCATCGATCAGCCACTGCGAGAGCAATTGCTCGATCTCGATCGATGCGGACGGTTCGATCGATTCCGCGGGCGCGGCGGCGAATAGCGTCGGCGGAACGTCGTCAACGGCATCCGCCGGTTCGTCGGGCTCCCGCGGCTTGACGGCACTGGTTCGGGGTTCCTCGCGATCCGTGTTCGCTTCCGCGGAGGGGACTGTCACAGGCGGGAGCGGCAACGGCGACACGGTTGCCCTCAAGGCATCCGATGTCCCGGATACGTCCGATGGCACGTCCATGGCATCGAAATGAGAGAGCATCACTTGGCTGAGGCCGCCAGAATCATCGCCATCGACTTGACGGCTCAAACCGCCACCGGCGCGGTGCCATTTGGGCAGCACAAGCAACAGCGCGCCGTGCAACGCGACCGATGCGACCAGGCATACGATGGCGGCCGAGCGCCCATTTCGAGAACGTCGGCGAATCAGCCAAACGGTTGAAACCAATAGCGAGGCGGCCACCGCGGCGACCACGGCAACCCATCTCGGGTCGTCCCAAAACGTGCGGACCGCGTCGAGTGGAAAGTAGGTGGAAGTCATCGTCGAGAAGGCTTCGCGGCCAGACCCATTTGTTCCACACCACTTCCGCGGATCACTTGCATCACCTCCGCAATCCGCTGCAGCGGCGTGTCGCCATCCCCACGCACCGCGACTTGCACGTCCGGGTAGGAACGACGCGCCGCACGCAACTGCTCGGAAAGTTGTTGCGGCGTGACGACAACCGAATCGAACAGGATGGTTCCCTCGCGCGTCACCTCGACGACTCGCTCGTCAGGCGGACGGACCATCGATCGCAATTCACCCACGCCCGGCACGCTGACCTCGATTCGCCCCTCGGGAGTTCCGAAGTGTGAACCGACCATGAAGAAAATGACGAGCAAAAACACGACATCGATCATCGGTGTCAGGTTGATCGTGGCATCTTCGGCGGCACGACGGCGAATGGGCATGAATCGATATCTCCTAAGCCGCGCGCTTGGGTTTCTTGGACTTGTTCCCGCCCTCGAGACCCTCGGAACTAATGCAGTCGATCACGCGTTGGCATAGGCGATCAATCTCGTTGAGGTATCGATCGCTTTTGGCCGAAAAATACATGTAGGCGATGTAGGCCGGAATGGCGACGCTCAGTCCACCCGCCGTGGTGACCAACGCGGTGCTGATTCCCGAGGCCAGCGACTCGGGACTACCGACACCACCACCCTGGCTCATCGATTCAAACGCTTCGATCATTCCGAGTACCGTGCCGAGCAGCCCGATCAAGGGCGCCACATTGCTGATCGCATGAAAGACGCGAAGAAACCGCTTCAATCCATCGGCGACTCGCTCGCCCGCGTCCATCACGGCCTGTTCGATTTCGAGCATCGGTCGTCCCCAACGCTTCACGGCCGCTTGGAATACCTCGGCAACCGGACAATCAAACTCGTCACAAATCTCCGTCGCTTCGTCGTAACTCAATTGCCCGTCCTCGACGCACTCGGTGAATCGACGAACGAAGGGTCTGGGAATCACACGACTACGCCGCAGCGAATACAAACGTTCCAGCGATAGCGACAAGACGATCAACGAGCAGGCCGCTAGCGGCACCATCAACCAACCGCCCGCACGGATTCGATCGATGATCGCAAAATCGAACCAAGACGACGTCGCGGCTTCCAGCTCCGTCGCCTCATCGTCCCCGCGATCGTCGAAAGGCCCGCCACCGATCGTCGGCGCCGGCGGGATCGTGGGGACGGCTGAGTTCGAGTACGCGTTTGCGTAGGACGGCCCTTGCCCCAAGAGCAACGTCGGCACCGCCAAAGCGAAAATCAGCGAGGCGATCACCACGACGCGAAATGCTGGACCTGTCGCAAAAACGCGAGAATCTTTTCGAGAGCGGCTGGTTCGTCTCATGCTAATTCGCCTAGATTGGGTCCGAATCACGGTCGCAAAAGCTTCCACGCTAGCGACACGGACCCGTGAGCCGAGTGTCCCTTGTCCCGAGTTTCTCTTCTTCTCGGGGCGCTGTATCAAATTCGTTCCGCCAATGTCTACACGGCTTCATCCGCTATGCCTTCGACCTTCGATGACTTCGGGATCCGGTTTCTCTACCCCGATAACTGGACCCTGCAGTCGCGCGATAGCGACGCACGAAGTGAGGGGATCACGCTCGAATTGCCGTATGGGGGGTTTTTCTCAGTCACCCGCTACCAAACCGGCGTCACGGTCGAGCAGCTGTTCGGTGACATCATCGCCGCCATGCGGGGAGAGTATCCCGAGCTGGAGATCGAGCGGATCGCGGCCGACGATCGTTCGCCCCACCGCATGGACGAGACGCTAGAACTCCATTTCTATTACCTCGACCTGTTGGTCGTCGCCCGTGCGGTCGCGATCGAGGATGGAGACGCGGGCTTGGTGCTGGTACAGATCCAAGCCGAAAGCCGCGATTTTGAAAAGAACGAGCTGGTCTATTCAGCCGTGATCAAGTCGCTCAAGGACCACTTGGAGCTTCCGTGACGCGTGCCGCGGGCGCCGCGCCAAAACGGTGCAGACGAAGGCAGAGGAGAGGCCGTCAAACCAAGTCTTGTTTGCGTTTCTTTCGACGGCGAAGTTTGGTGCATTCGTGGCAAACGCCATCGATGATCATCCGGTGCCCGCTGACCCGGAACCCATGATCCGCACCCACCGCATCGCGAAGTTCCTTCAGGGTGTCGCTCTGAAATTCGATCAGCTTGCGGCACTGGGTGCAATACAGATGGTCATGCTGCGGATATCCATAATCGTGCTCGTAGACCGTGCGGCCGTCGAGCTGGAACGAATTCAACAGCCCCGCATCGACTAGGTCCTTGAGCGTGCGATAGACCGTTGCCGTGCTGACGTATCCTTCGTGACCCTTGCGCGGGAGATTTTCGATCAGCGAGTCGGCGTCAAAGTGCTCGTGACGGCTGAACACATGATCGACAAGGTACCTTCGTTGCTCGGTCTGGCGCAAACCTCGACTCTGAAGGTACTCCTCAAATCGCTCGCGCGGCGACAAGGCAACGGCAACACTTCCCAGTGACATTTGATCGGTAGCCACGGCTTGATTCTTTTCCCGGTGAAACCATCTAACGCGGTGAATTCGAACGGGTGTCGAACCCACCCCGCCGGTCGACGACATTTCGATAACGATCGAATTGTAACAAACGATCAAGTTCAGTCGAGTCGCTACACCCCGAAGTCCCGACGCCACGTCTCCTCGTAGGGTCGCGAGAAAAGTTGTTGCAAACGCTTGGCCCGTTGGTTTCCCGAATCGACACCTTCGGCGAGCATTCGGATCGCCTGGTCAATCTGTTGGCGTCGCGGGTGATTGGCGGTGGCATCGCCACCGGCACGATCGATGCGATCGAGATTCGCCGCAATATCGATCAATTTCGATCGCAGCACGAGGAACGTCTCGTCAAGAATTTTCTCAGCCGAAGTCAACTCGTGGATCCCCCGTGGCCAGGCATGTTGGGAAACGTGGTTCGGCTGCATTTTACACCAAACGCGAAACCGTACCCAGACTCTGGGGCCGGACCGCGTTCAGTACCCCATCGCGATCTCGGCGGCCTTGTAGACAACCTTCGCTCGGCGAAACCCCAACCGTTCGTAGAGCCGTACGGCTGCGGTGTTGTCGTTGGTCACCTCCAAATGCATTCGCTCGAGACCGCGCGAGCGAAATCCGACGGCCGCTCGGTGGAGCAGCAGTGTTCCCAGGCCACAACCGCGATGCAGGCGGCTGATTCCCAGGTTTTGGATCGCGCCCCAGCCATCGATTTGCAGCCCCTGCACGGTCCCGATCGCCTCGCCTCGCCCGTGATGAACGCCTCGGTAACGCATCAGCCACGTCGCCTCGGGCACGAAGCTGTTGCGGCGAGTGATCTCTCGCATCAGCTGGACGCATCCGTCACGTCGCCCCAGGCAGGGAAACACGTTCGCGTCGAGTTCTTGTCGAAAGCTCTGGAATTTTGCCGTCGCGTGGTCTCGAACGAGCGAGTCGTCGTAGGGCACCAACTCGTAGCCGGTGGGACACGGCGGGGCGGCAAACAACTCCTCCGTCAGATCGAGCTCCATGCGATACCGTTTGAAGTACGTCATTCCCATCGCAATCGGCAACCTCTCAACGGCCAACACATGGGGGGCATCTCCGCTTGGCAACCCTTGCTTCAAAGATACCATGACAAATCGAAAAAGAGAGACAATTGTTTCGCTTCAAGGCATCATTCGCACTCGATCGCTCGTTCATGACATCGCTGCTTCGGAAGCCCTCGACGTTCCCACCGCTATCCCCCGATACTTGGGTGTTGACCGGCGCAACGGCCAGCGGGAAATCGTCGGTTGCGACCGAGATCGCGGAGCGGCTCGGGGGCGAGATCATCTCACTCGATTCGATCGCGGTCTATCGCGGGATGGACGTCGGAACGGCCAAACCGTCGCGGGCTGACCGCGAGCGCATCCCCCACCACCTGATCGATGTGGTGGATCCGACGGACGAATTCAGCGTCGCGCAGTACTTGGAATTAGCGTTGGAGAAAGCCGACGAAATTCGCCGCCGTTCGCGAGTACCCATCTTTGTCGGTGGCACGCCGCTGTACCTGAAGGGGCTCGTGAGCGGCTTGGATCCTGGACCTCCGGCCGACTGGGACTTCCGCCGCGCCGTCGAGCGCGATGTCGAGGCCCATGGCAGCGACGCTCTTTGGAAGCGAGTTTGGCAGGTCGATCCGTTGTCGGCATCGCGATTGGCCGCGACCGACACACGGCGGCTGATCCGTGTGCTCGAAGTGGTCCGCGCCACGGGATTGCCTCTGAGCCATCGTCAGAGTCAGTTTGCGGCCTCGGGTGGTCGGAGCTCACACCCGCGTTGGTTCGTGCTGCGGTGGCCCCGGCCGATTTTGCACGAGCGGATCGAGCGGCGGGTGCCACAAATGTTCGCCAGCGGTTTGATCGACGAGGTCCGTGGCCTGTTGAATCGGCATGGGGCGCTGAGCCGCACCGCGGCCGCAGCAGTCGGTTATCGCGAGGTAATTGAGCATTTGGCGGGACGCTTGACGTTGGAGGAGACGACGGCGCAGGTGACCGCGCACACAAGAAAGCTGGCTCGAAAGCAGGAGACTTGGTTCCGCAGTCTTCCCGAGCTGACGCCGATCGAGATGGGGTCGGAAATCGAGGATCCGGCCGCGCTGGCGGAGCGGTTGATCGCTTCGGCTAATTCCGCACTGCGATAGAAGAGCCGCATACCAGCCGCCATGCGCGAGCATGCGGAATGTCCAGCGCAGGCTTTCGGTCCGGTCGCTCCCCATACCAGCCGCTATGCGCGAGCATGCGGACTGTCCGGCACAGGCTTGCGGTCCGGTCGCTTGCGCTTACGGCTGGTATGGCGATCCGGTCGCTTCCATACCAGCCGCCATGCGCGAGCATGCGGACTGTCCGGCACACTATTTCGGTCCGGTCGCTTGCGCTTACGGCTGGTATGCCGCCCCGGTCGCTTTCCATACCAGCCGCCATGCGCGAGCATGCGGACTGTTCATCGCATCCCGTCGGTCCGGTCGCTTGCGCTTACGGCTGGTATGCCGCCCCGGTCGCTTCCCATACCAGCCGCCATGCGCGAGCATGCGGACTGTCCGGGGCAGGCTTTCGGTCCGGTCGCTTGCGCTTACGGCTGGTATGCCGCCCCGGTCGCTTTCCGTACCAGCCGCTATGCGCGAGCATGCGGAATGTCCGGCACACTAGTTCGGTCCGGTCGCTTGCGCTTACGGCTGGTATGGCGATCCGGTCGC
>JBGTCJ010000389.1:0-12401 GCA_041748895.1 Pirellulaceae bacterium | reverse complement strand
GGGAGCAATCAATGCATTGGTCAGTGGATCGAGCCTTTATGAAGTCACGATCACGATCGACCCACTATCTGCAGAAAGGTGGAAAGCGATCCGCTCCGATTGTGCGGCGAAGGTCAGTTCGCTGCTAGACCTGATGCGAGGCAGATTACCGCACTGGGTTCTTGAACGATTGTCGGATCCAAATGCGGGCATGTTCCCCCAGGTTAAGGAACTCGCGATTGCCTGCAGTTGTCCCGACTATGCCATCTTGTGCAAGCATGCGGCGGCCACGTTGTATGGTGTCGGCTTCTTGCTGGACAGCCAGCCCGAGTTGTTTTTCAAGATGCGCGGTGTCGATCAGTCGGAGCTGGTATCCGAGGCGATGAGCACAGGGCGCGCCTCCGATTTGCTGGGGCTGAACGAACACTCGAGCCTCGATGGCGAAGACCTCGAAGCCCTCTTTGGGATCGAATTGGCATTGCCCCAGGATCCGTTGGGTTCGTCACCGCGAACATCCAAACGGAAGGCGACCGTCCAGCGGCGCGCCTCGGGTTCTCGACGGTCGGAAGGTAATCTTCCGGCGGCGACGGCCACGAAGAGCCCAAAAAAATCAGTAACTCGCAGCAAGGCAATCGCCCCAAAAAAAACGGCGACAACCGCCAAGCAGGAGGCGAGAGAGTCGATCGCGAAACCGGAGAAATCCAGCTCGAAGCGAACGCCCAAGGTGAAGGCCGAGAGTCGATCGGCCAAGAAGCCCACCGCAAAGAGAGCAGCCAAGAAACCCGCACCGAAAAAGTCGGTCGCTAACGAGTCGGCCGCTATCGAGACGGTGGATATCGAGATGGTGGATATCAAGTCGGTGGCGAAGAGGGCGGTGAAGAAAACCCGCAAGGCATGAATCGAGGTCGTCGACCCCGTTCAGCCCTTCAATGGAAACCCTCGCGTGTCATATCGCGCTCGGGCAAGCAAGCTCATCAACGATTCGTCCAACCAACGCATTTCGGTGTCGGCGAAGGCCAAATCGGAACTCGATTCGGATTTTGTGGGCGATGGTGTGGCTTCCCGACGCGTGAGCTGCGTGAGGCGAACGCTGGTGTCCCGTTGACGATGGGCAGCAAGCACTGCGGACGGATGACCTTCGCGAACGGTCTGTAAATTCAACCGAGACCCGTCGATTTCGGACGATGAGCGGTCAGGCTGAAGGTTTGCCAGTCCGGTGGAACGAGTCGGGCCGAAGCTATCCAGTGGCATCGGCCATTCGCTGCTCCCCTGATGCATTGACTGGTCCTGCGGTTGGGCCCGACTAAAGAACCGGCGACGGTGTACTTGAAGCCCTTGTCAGTGGTACGGTCATTGACGACTGAACGGGGCGTGACCGATTACTCGCCATCGCTGTGGCCAAGGTCGCCTCTGACGATGCAGACGGCACTTGCCCCAACGGACGACACTCGCTCACTTCAGCGCCGTACGTCTCGCCTGCTGAATGGGGTCGAAGCGACGAGTCTGTTCGAGCCGTTCCGCGAGTTCCGCGCGGAAACGCTGCAGCGTCTCCGATTGCTCGGGCGTCAGCGACTCGGCCTGCAGGGGACTCATTTCGTCCGGGTCGGTTTGGGTATCGAAGAATCGGCCATCGTGGTAGAGCTTGTAGCGGTGATCGCGAAGGTGTTGCGAAGCCATCTCGCGCTGCCCATTGCGCTCGTACCAACAATAGATCGTCGGCTTCGACCGCTGGTCGGGGGTTCCGGCGAGGACGGGCATCAGGCTGGCCCCCTGCAGCGACTGGGCAAGCGATGCGGGGACCGCAACTCCGGCCGCGTCAAGCAGCGTTGGAAAGATGTCCGTGAAATCAACCAACGCGTCGCTGACTTGCCCACCCGAAACCTTGGCGGGCCAACTGGCAATGAAGGGCACGTGAGTTCCCGAATCAAGCGTCGTCCCTTTACCACCGCGGTAATCGCGTCCGCGAAACGGCGAGACAATGTCAACGAAGGTTCCGTTATCGGCCGTGAAAATCACCAGCGTGTTGTCGCGAAGTCCCGTCGCGACCAATTTGTCGATCAATTTGCCGATCAGCTTGTCGGTGTAACGGACGAAGCCGTCCCAATACTTCTGGTCGCGATAGCCGCCAGGCTCGTTGATCGCTTCACGCCACATATCGGGATCCCAATCGGGATGGTCCGGCGTCGGCACGAACGGCCAGTGCGGCAGGATCATCGGGTAATAGGCCAAAAACGGTTGCTCCGCACCACTCCGAGACTCGAGGAAGTCGCAGAGGTAATCGGACACCAGATCGGGACCAAATTCACCGTTCTTAAAGTCTTTCAACTCTCCGTCGATCTCCAAGCCAGGATTGGGGTAGCGGCTCGGTCGACGCACGAGCTGCCAGAGGCAATGGCGATCGAACCCGAAGTGGCGTGGCCCTTCCCAGCCCCCATCCAGCTGCCACTTGCCGGCGATCGCCGTCGCGTATCCCGCTTCCCGCAAAACCTGCCCGAAGGTGACCGCGGTGGGATCGAGCAGCCCGAACCGAACATAGTTTTGTTGGTTGTGGATGCCGGTCATGATCTGGACCCGCGACGGGGTGCAGATCGGTTGCGAGTGGGCGTGGTCGAAGCGGATTCCCTCCGCGGCGAGCCGATCGATGTTCGGCGTTTCGAAAACGGTGCTGCCGTAGCAGCCGAAGTTCTCAAAGCCGATGTCGTCGGCCATGATCACCAACAGGTTCGGCCGATCTTGGGCGCCGGCCGAAGCAGCCGCAACCACGCCGACCGCGAACACAAAACAGTACAGGACTAGGCGGCGAAGACACGATTGAACTGTAACCATCAGAGCGCTCAAGAAGTCGAGGTATCGTTGTCGACCATGATGGTAACCCAACTTGCCTACCGTGTCGCAGGCGCATTGCGCTGCATGATTGCCCTCCTTCGGTTAAGCTGCGCCTTCTTTCCACTGCTGAGCGTGATGGCTACACCGGAAATCCGCGAGGCAACTGCCCACAACCGGAATGACCCCCGCTTTTTGCCAAGTGATCATCGAGCGTTCTTTGTTGTCGCCTAAGCTCGTTCTGCTCTTGATCTTTGCCGCCTTCTTGGCGCTTCGATTGCCAGTCATGCTTCACCAGCCCGGCGGTCAGGACGAAGATTGCTACGCCGTCCCTGGGCTCACCATTCTTCAAGATGGCATCCCGCGATTGCCTCACGTCCCGGCGCGAAATCCGGAGTCCGTTTTTTATCGCGCGGATCAAGCGATCTACTCCGAGCCGCCGCTGTATTTTTATTATCAGTCACTTTTCTACGCGGTTCTGCCGCACTCCTACGGCACCGCACGTTTGTCGGCCGCAACGGCCGGACTGTTAGCGGCGGCGGTTGTGTACGGCCTCTACCGGCGGTCTGGCGGCGTTCCGCTGGGCGGATGGTGGGCGGCTGGTTTATTCGTCTTTTCACGATGGTTCTATTTTCCCGCCACCAGCGCGCGTCCCGATATCCTCTGCGCGCTGTTCGGATTACTGGCCATCGCCGCGATGTTTCGTTGGCAAGTCACTCAGCGTCGCTCGTGGCTCTGGTGGGCGGGGGCGTCGATCGGCGCGGGAGGATTGACGCATCCGTTCGCACTGGTCTACGCATTCCAGCTCGCCGTGTGGGGTGCCTGGGCATCTCGACGTTGGCAGCGGGTGGCAAATCCGCTGATCCTGGCCATCGCCGCGATCGCCGTCGCCTGCCTTTGGCTTCCTCTGATCGCCGTCTACCCCGAAGCTTTTGAAATCCAGTTCAGGAACCAATTCTTGAGCGGGCACGAAGAAAGCCTTGTTTTCCGGATCTTCATGCCGTGGCACTCGTTGTGGTACCACTGGTTTGGACCCGCCGGGATGGTAGGTCACATCGGTCTCTGGCAGACGACCCTCGTTTTCGTGCCGACGATCTACTGCGCGCTCGGGAAGTCGCCCCACGGCTCCTCATTTCGCGTCGCCGCGTGGCTAGCACTGAGTTCGATCTACATCCTCTGTGTGCTTGTCGGATCTCATCATCCGGTGATGGGATATTGGTCGTACACGGCCGCACTGATGTTTCTTTGCGTCGGAAAATTGATTGAGGACGTGACGCATGCGTGGGAGCGAAAATCGATCTCTCCGACTTGGAAGCGGGTCGTGCCCGCCGCGGTCGCGGTCGCCTTGATGCTCTCGATGGTGCCCGGCTCGGGACTCACGACTCTGTACGTTCATCTCAAGCATTGGCGGAACGAGAATTACGATTCCCCGCGTTTCGCCGCGCATTTGGCCAAGCGGATTCCTGAGCAGGCCGTGGTCGCGGTGGACACTCAGTTCCTGGTCGATTTTGTCGCCATGGATCGCAAGGCGCTTTTGGCACAAACGAGCCCGATGTACTTTCGCCTCGACCAGGTGCCGTTCGACTACCTGATCGTCAGTCGCTACGGAATCGATTCCGGCATCGTCGATCGACTATCGGTTGAGAAGGTGAGCACCCACGGTATCCTGGACGACAAGTTTGCTTGTTATGCGGAAATCTACCGCGCGGTTCCTTCACCCGCGCCGTCCGAGTGAGCCCGTTGTTACACTCTGTGGTGCGTTCGATCGGCTAGAATGCGCTCCCCAGCAGTGAACTCCTCATCTCGCCAACGCATCTGCCTATCATGAAATATCCGCTCGCCGCTGCCCTGTCGCTTCTGTGCTGTTTCGCCGGCCCCGTTTGTGCAGCCGATTCCCCCAACATCGTGTTCATCCTGTGTGATGATCTCGGTATCAACGATCTGCACTGCTACGGCCGTGAGGGTCATCGTACACCCCACCTCGACAGGCTAGCGTCGCAGGGCACTCGCTTCACGTCAGCCTACGCGGCTCAGCCGATATGCTCGCCATCACGTGCGGCCATCCTCACCGGCAAGGCGCCCGCGCGACTGCATCTGACCACATACCTTCCTGGTCGCCCCAACCGCACCTCGCAGAAACTGCTGCATCCGGAAATCGAGATGCAGGTCGGACTCGGGGAAAAAATGCTGCCCCGTTATTTTAAGGAGGCGGGATATGTAACCGCCTCGATCGGGAAGTGGCATGTCGGCGGCAACGGTTTCGGTCCGCTTGAGCATGGCTTCGATTTCGCGCACACCGCATCACCACGCACGACTCCCTCTGCCACCGAGGGCAGCAAGGGTGAATACGATCTCACCGCTGCCGCCGAGAAGTTCATCGAAGCCAATCGCGACCGGCCGTTCCTCGTCTACCTTGGGCACCACACGCCGCACATCCCCTACGCCGCGCTGCCCGATCAGATTGCTGAGAACCGTGACGCATTCGAACCCGTCTATGCGGCGGTGATCGAAACGCTCGACGACACCGTGGGCCGGCTGCTATCGAAGCTCGATGCGCTGCAGCTCACTGATAACACGATCGTCGTGTTCACCTCCGACAATGGTGGCCTCCACGTCCCCGAGGGCGGGCATGAACGAGTCACGCACAACACGCCTTACCGGGCCGGAAAGGGTTTTGTCTACGAAGGAGGCATGCGAATCCCTCTGATCGTGCGCTGGCCCGGTCGGGTGCCGGCGGGCCGCGTCATCGACACGCCCGTCATCAACACGGACTGGATCCCCACGCTGCTTGAACTCGTCGGCCGGCCTGTTCCGAGCGGACTCGATGGCGTGAGCGTCGCCCCGCTGATACTCGGCAAAGGCACCGCGCCCGAGCGACGGTTCTTCTGGCACTTCCCGCATTACAACAACCAAGGTGGGCGTCCCACAGGTGCGGTTCGCGACGGCGAATGGATGTTCATCGAGTATTACGACGGCGGGGGCGACGAGCTCTACGATCTCTCCACCGACATCCGAGAGGGAAACAACGTCGCGCCCGAGCACTCCGACCGCGTGGCCGGCCTCAAAGCGGCGCTCGCGCAGTGGAGGAAATCCATCGACGCGCAGAGCAACCGGCCTAACCCGGACTTTGACCCAGCGCTCTTCCGTCAACTCTATGAGCAGTTTGATCCCAGTCGGTTCGATCCACCTGAAGCCACCGATACCCAGTGGCAAGAGATTCAGCAGTGGCGCAGCGGGATGAACGCGGCCCCCGGCGTGGGACCGCAAACCGCCCCGCGGCAACGCAACCGAGCCAACCGCTGACACCCGGCACGGTTATCCATCGACGCCACCCAAAAGGTTGATCTTGCACCAACGCCACCCAAAGGGTTGATCATGCACCGACGCAATTTTCTTCAAACCACCGTGGTGGCACTTTTCGCTGCTGCCGTTTCGGCGCATGCGGAGGATCGACCCGCGCGGATCCTCATCGCGAGCGGTTGGCACTGCGTGAACATCGGCGACATCGCTCACGCGCCTGGACTGCTCCGCTTATTGGAAACGCATCTACCTGGCGCGGAGTTGACGTTTTGGCCCGTTCCCAGCACCCGCACGGGGCATCAGCGGGAACTGGAACCGCGGGTGGTCGAGATGTTGCGGACGGCCTTTCCTAAACTGACGATCCTTCCGGCCGGTGGAGCCGAAGCCAGAGGTTCCGAACTCCGCCCCGAGCTCGCCGCCGCCATTGAAGCCGCTGACCTTTTCGTGCTCGGTTCCGGTGGCATGCACCCCGATCCAGTTGCCGCTTGGCAGTCCGCGACCGACAAGCCCTTCGGCATCTATGGCGTCACCTTCGGCCCGCTTAGCAGCTCACGAAAAGACATGCTTGGTAAGGCGGCGTTCGTCTACGCAAGGGACAGCGTCTCGCTCGAAATTCTTAAGAATGCCGGCCTAGCCGGTGTCGAGACCGGCTTCGCTCCCGATGGCGTGTTTGGCTTTGACCTGCGGGACGAACCGCGAGCTGAGGCCTATTTGAAAGAGCATGGGCTTCAAAACCGCGAGTTCCTATGCGTGATCCCACGTCATCGAACGTCGCCCTACCACCTCATCTATGGATACCCGCCCACGGCAGAGGATCATGAGGTGGACCGTTTGAACGCCGAGTTCAATTTCGCCGATCATGCCGCCGCTCGCGAGTTGATCGTGAACTGGGTGCGAAGCACCGGAATGAAAGCAATGGTCTGCCCTGAAATGACCTACGGCGTGACGCTGGCGAAAGAGCAGCTCGTCGACCCGTTGCCGGTCGATGTCAAAGCCAGCGTCGTTTGGAAGGACACCTTTTGGAACGCCGATGAGGCAGCTTCGGTCTTCGCGCGGGCCCGCGCCGTCGTCAGTTTGGACTGCCACTCGCCGATCATCGCACTCGCCGCCGGTACCCCCGCGATTCACCTCCGCGTTCCCACCGACAACGCTCACAAGAGCCGCATGTTTGCCGACATCGGTCTGGGCCGATGGGTGCATGAACTGCAGGGGATGACGGGGGATCGACTGACGCAAATGGTCATGGAAATTCACGAGGACTATCCCGCCGCCCTCAGCAAGGTCGAGCAGGGGATGGCCGTTGTCCGGCAGCACCAAGCCGCAACCATGGAGGTCGTGAGAAAATCCCCGCTTCCAAACTCAGTGCCACCCACCGAATCTACCTCCGACCCGATCGTGCCCCGATGAATCCGCGTCCCCTGCTCCATCTTCTGCTTCCTTTCGTCTTCGCCACCGTCTGCCTTGCGGATCGTCCCCGCCTCGCCGTGCTCACCGATATCGGCGGTGACCCTGACGATCAGCAGTCCCTGATTCGCCTCTTGGTGTATGCCAACGAATTTGAAATTGAGGCGCTCATCGCCAGCGCTTCGGGAACACCTGGCGAGCTGAAACAGGCGATCACCCGACCCGACCTCATCCGTGAGATTGTCGCTGGCTACGAGAACGTGTTGCCCAATCTGAAACGTCACGCGGAGGGCTGGCCGGCGGCGGACGCGCTGCGTGCGGTGGTCAAAAGCGGCAATCCGATGCGCGGGCGCGAACACATCGGCGAGGGGCACGACACCGAAGGCTCGCGTTTCCTATTGGATCGCATCGGTGCCGGCTCACCCGAGCGACCGCTCAACATCACCATCTGGGGCGGGCAAACGGATCTGGCACAGGCGCTCTGGCGTGTCAAGCACGAACGGGGTGAAGCGGGTTATCGCGAGTTCACCTCCCGCTTCCGCGTCTACGACATCGCCGATCAGGACGGTATCGCGAGCTGGATGCGCGAGGAGTTCCGTGGCCTCGATTACATCCTGAACAAGGCGCCCGACGGACGGGACAAACGCGAAGCGGTTTTCCGCGGCATGTATCT
Source organism: Pirellulaceae bacterium (assembly GCA_041748895.1). GTDB lineage: Bacteria > Planctomycetota > Planctomycetia > Pirellulales > Pirellulaceae > UBA6163. The sequence continues at coordinate 4,222 of JBGTCJ010000389.1, read as the reverse complement.
CACCGGCGATGAATCGCTCACCAGCCGCCAGTGGGTCGAGCAGAACATTCTCGCCACCGGCCCGCTTGGCGCGCTCTATCCGACCACCACCCACACCGCGCCGAACCCTCATCGCTGCCTCAAGGAAGGCGATACGCCCTCATGGTTCTTCTTCCTTCCACGCGGCGGCAACGATCCGCTCAATCCCGCCAAGCCCGGGTGGGGTGGGCAGTTCGTGCGCGAAGCCGACGGATGGTGGCGTGATGTACCGGCCTCAGACGGCTTCGATCCCCGTACGACGGTAAGCGATTGGCGGCCAGAATTCCAAGCCGATTTCGCTAGTCGCATGAAGTGGTGCCGCGAACCATGATCACCCGACGAAGAATGATTGACGCCGGCCCTTTGACGAAACTGTCGCTGAACCGCCGCCGCTTCCTGTTCTTCGCCACCGCGACGCTCACCCAATCACCGCTTCTTCGCTCCGCACAATCGCACGGTGCCTTCACCCTTGCACAACGCGGCGGCCGATGGTGGTTGGTCACGCCGGACGGCAAACCCTTCTTTTCGATCGCGCTGAACCATATCGATCCGTCGCCGCTGCGATTCGAGGCCAGCGGTGATCTGTGGGCTCGCAAATACGGCAACTCGATGGAGCGTTGGCTCAAGGAGTCCGTCGCGCCAGACTTGCGTGCGTGGGGTTTCAACAGCGTCGGCTGGACGCAGGAGGTCGTCACTCGCGGGCTGACGAACCACCGCCACTCACGCGGCTTCACCTTTGAGGAATACCAGTGGCTTGGGTTGCCCTACTGCCACCAGTTGCCATTCGCCGATTTTCACCAGTGGGAAGCGGAGACTCGGTATCCCAATTTTCACAGCCCCGAGTTTGCCGCGTGGTGTGACTACGTAGCGCGCGAACACTGCGCGCGGATGGCAGAGGACCCGAAACTGATCGGATACTTCTACATCGATTGCCCCACGTGGATTCACACGCGACCGGAGTCCGCGTGGAAAGGACCGCTGTTCGATCCCGAGGGACTCAGGACTGAGGCAGGTCGCAAAGAACTCGCTTCGCTGGCAACAAAGTGGTACCAGGTCACCCATGACGCCATCCGCCGCTACGACCCGCATCATCTGATCCTCGGCGATCGTTATGAGGCGGCAGAACCCATCGCCGAGGAGGTGATCCGCGCCGCGCTGCCATTCGTCGACGTGCTGAGTTTCCAGCATTTCAAAAAGCCGGACGAGGTCGCCGCCAATCTTCAAAAATGGCACGCACTCACTGGCAAACCCGTGCTCCTAGCGGATCACGCCACGGTCATCCGGCAACCCGTCGACGGTCAACGCCACGAACCCGCAGGCTACCCTAAAATGCTCGCGACACTGCGAGCGATCCCCGGCTGCGTGGGCTATCACCTCTGCGGGGCCTATCTGCGCAATGACGCGCGCAAGCGTGCCCTGCGCGATGCCAACGAGCAACCCGACGTCGAGGCCCTCGCCGCGATTACCTCCGCCAACCGCGAGGCCGCGCAGTGGATGCTCGCGATCGAGTGAGCTGCAATCTCTCGCACCGATCACACGGCAGTAAAGACATTTCAAGACAACACCGCTACGTTATGACACTCCCTCCGGATCGCACGACCATGACGATTGCATTCTCACGGCGGTTGTTCGTCGCCGCGTTCTGTCTGCTGTTCACACCGACCGCAAGTGGCGAACAAACTCGCTCTCGCCAACCCAACATCCTGTTCATCTACGCGGACGACCACTCGCCCAAAACGATCGGTTGTTACGAGCGCTCCTATGCAATGGCGACCACCCCGCATATCGACCGGCTGGCTAAGTCAGGTGTTCGATTCCAAGCCGCTTACCTTGGTTCTTGGTGCATGGCGTCGAGAGCCTCCATCTTGACGGGGCTGCATCCGCATGCGATTGAATCGATGCGAATGACCGGTAGCAATCCGCTCAGCACCTACGACCCGGAGCAGTGTCGTTTCTGGCCAGCGGTATTCCGCGAGCATGGGTACCAAACCGCACAGATCGGCAAGTGGCACACAGGCACCGACTCGGGGTGGGGACGCGACTGGGATTTTCAGATCGTTTGGAATCGCCCTGACAATCCCGCCAATGCGGGAAGGTATTTCGGTCCTCAGGTCATCGATTTCAATGGAAAGCGGCAGACGGTCGAAGGATATTCGACCGATCATTACACACGGTGGGCATGCGACTACATCCGTGGTGATGGACGCGACGCCGACAAGCCGTGGTACCTCTGGCTCTGTTACGGCGCCATTCACGGGCCGACGATCCCTGCCGATCGCCACAAGGGAATCTTGAAGGGAAAGTCTTCTGAATTGCCACCGGGAATCTTCGACCCTCGATCTGGAAAGCCCAGTTATTTGAAGGCCACCCAAAAATGGGTTGCTGACGCGAAAGACGGTGCCGTGCTCAAAGGGAGCGGCAAGACACATGCCGCGTGGCTGCAGCAAGTCACCGAATGCTTGATGTCAGTGGATGAGGGTGTGGGAGAACTCATCAAGACTCTTCAAGATTCAGGCCAGCTCGAAAATACACTGGTTGTCTATACCTCGGACCAGGGCTTCGCCAATGGCGAGCACGGGATGCAACAAAAGGTGGCGCCGTATGAGGCGACTTATTCATCCCCTTTCATCGTGAGCATGCCAGGCACCATACCCGAAGGCAAGCATTGCCCGCACACCGTCAATGCTCCCGACGTTGTGGTGACCTTTTTTTCTCAGGCGGGTGTCCCGGTTCCTTGGAAAATGCACGGGCGAGACTTTAGCACGCTGCTTGAGAATCCCGAAAATGCGGCATGGGATCGACCGACCCTGTTCACGAGTTTCGGGCAATTGTATGGATCCGATGCGACTCGAGCGATTCGTGAGCAGAAAGGAGCCGTTCACGCGGGCGTCCCGTTCTACGCGGCGATTCGCCGCGGCGATCTCAAATACGTTCGGTACCTCGCAGGCGGCGAGCCCGAGGAGTTGTACGATTTAGCGGCCGACCCCGACGAACTCACCAACTTGGCCGGCGACACGCGGCACCATGCGGTATTGCGAGAGCTCCGCGGTCAATGGCTCCGCGAGCTTCAACTGACCGACGCGAAATTTCTGGATCACCTCCCCTCGAATACCACGTCGACCGATGCAGCACTCGACCGTCGAACGGAAGACAGGTGAGCTCACGCCAATTCAGCTCGCGGCTTCGACCGGCGGTCGCCCTGTTCTCGGTAAAAATTCAGGCGGCGCCATCACTGGCGAACATCGCCGTGAACCGTCGCTGCATTTCCTCGGGCGAGACGTCTTCGATGTGCGACCCGAGCAACCATTCGTGACCGAAGGGATCGCGAACTTTTGCCGCTCTTTCCCCGTAAAACTGATCTTTCGGCTCCATGAGCAACTCGGCTCCAGCATCAACTGCACGCTCGGTCATTTCGTCGACATCACGCACATGAAGATGAACGGACGAACCGGTGCCACCGAGCGATTGCGGACCTCGAATCCCGTATTCGGGATACTCGTCGGAAACCATTACGGTGAACGATCCAAACATGAGTTCCGCGTGCCCAATCCGCCCCGAAGGCTCGACAAGCCGAAATGTTTCGGCAGCACCAAAAACGTGTTCGTAAAACTCGATGGCCGCGGTCGCATTGCGAACTCGCAGGTAAGGAAAGGCCTCGAGAATGGAACTGGACTGCACGGTTTACCTCAAACGTTGAGTAGCACCATCGTTGGCTGATTCATGGCCGCATCGGGCGTATAAATTGTAGCCCGTTAAACCGACTCGAGAAGAGCATTGCGAGATCACCGACAATTTGCAACGTGTGTTGATCGCGCATGTAACCGATTGAAAGCACAGGCGGTGTGGATTTGCGATTAGGAGTTTATTTCAACGGGCAGTGCGTCGGTCATCGTTCCATCAACAACCACCGGCCCCGAACGCAAACTTGCTGCTGAGGAAATTGGCGTCCATACAATCCCCTCCGCGTCTCCGCCTCTGCGAGATACAGGCGCCGGTCTAACCTCCGCGTTCCCCGCGGCTCCGCGTGAAACAATCGCCCCTGGTCCGCAACCGAAATTCTCATTTCCCATTCGGGATGTGCGTTGGCCATAAGATGTGGTGTGCAAACAAGGAGAAGATGACAAATCGGCTTGATTCCCCCCCTAACGTTTTCGCCATTTTGGCAAACGCAACTTTGCAATTGAAAACCGAAAACCGATTCTGA